>JBMNUW010000012.1:0-33191 GCA_050946475.1 Prevotella sp. | reverse complement strand
CTTCGCATCCCCAGGCACCCTCACTGCCGATGGAGATGAGATGATTGGGGTCGAGTTTGCGGATGAGTGCCGATGCCTCACGCAGCCATTTCTCGAAGGCAGGCAGGGCTTTACGTGAAAAGGCACGTGGTTCATTGCCTATCTGCCATGACATGATGGCGGGGTCTTCCGCATAGCGCTTCCCTGTGTAGCGGTTGGTGCGTGTGAGGATGAAGCGCACGTAGTTATAGAAGAGTTGATGGGCTTCTTCACAGGTGGCAAATTGTTCCACGAACTGCATATAGGCTTGATAGCCGGCTTCGTTGGGTCGGGGAGCCTTGCCCTTTCCGGCATGCTCCAGATAGAAGCCGTAACCGCCTGACCATTCCCACGAATTGTTCAGATAGAGCACAGCCACCATCTTCCTTTTCCCCATTTCCATGAGCAGATAGTCCAAGCCGGCAAGAATGGTGTCGTTATAAACACCCGGTGCCACCTGCAATGTGGGTTCCACTTTGGTTTTCACGCCACGTTCACCGTCGCTTCCCACAAGGATGCGCAGATTGTCGATGCCGGCATGTTTCATCAGGTCAAGTTCCCGGCACAGCCGTTTGCGGTCGCCGCCTTGTCCTTCCGAACCGAGTATGGCGCCATACCAGAAGTTGGTGCCCACGAAATAATAGGGTTTGCCGTCGCGCCATAGTTTTCCATCGTGCTGCACGATGAAAGGCGAAGTGGATGCGTTTGTGGATGGAGAATCAGGGGCAGAGGCTCCTGCTGCATCGCTCTTTGTGGAGATTCCAGTCAATAAGAGTATTGCCATTAAGAAGGTTCTTGTCTTGCTCATGGTTTTCATTGTCATTTGTTATTTCGGTTGATTGTTTTTGTTCAATAAGGTCTTAGAAGAATGATTTTTTGCTGAAGAATTATTTCTGAAGAGAGGTTCCTTCGTTTATCCATTCCAACAGGCTCTGACGGAAGGCACGTCCCTCTACGGTTGCTCCGAGTTGGTCGATGTCTGCGGCACAGACCACCAGACTGCCATTGCCAATCTTATATTCACTGAGTAAAGCCAATGGGAAGTTTCGCTCTACGTTGTCGATGACTTGAATATGTATCTTGCTTTGTAGTGGCTGAGTTCCATTTTCTTTCTTGTTGCCTGTTATTTCTTGCTGCCATTGGCTCACCTGTTTATCCATCATGTCTGTGCGGAAAGGTCGGGCAATATCCAGTATCGGGAACCACTGCCATGAAGTGTGGTTGTCCGTGGGGAAACTTCGGAACAGGGCTGACTTCGGCTGAGGTATATAGAGCCCGAGCGTTCCGGGAGAGACGGCTTTTTTGTTGTTCTCGCAGATGGTCTTGAACATACCATAGTTCCAGTAGTCTGTGGTAAACAGGGGACCCACCGAGTTCGTGGTGTCCTGTGGAATCAACAGTACTTTTCTGCCTTGTCGCAGGGCTTGCCTCACGTCTTCGTTCCATTCGTGGGCAACGAGGACTTGCTTTCTCAGTCTTTGGTTAGAGGCGGTGTCCGGATAGACCCACACCTTATATGTATTGTGTCCGATGCCGGGTTGAGGGTAACCGGTATCATCGATGAAATCCACGTGAAGGGTGAGTTGCCGGGCTTCATGAACTTTGTTGAGCGGTAGCCGGATAATGCCTTGCGAGGTGAGTCCCTCTCGGATGATGCAAGTCCCCGTGAATGCCTCATCGATAGTCTTGTCACCGTCGGTCAGTCTGCATGCCAAAGAGATGTTTTGAAAGTTGCTGCCACAATAGTTGGCTACCTTTACTTCCGCTGTCAGTGTGTCACTTGCGGCATAGCAGAAGTGGGGCAGGAGCACCAACGGAACCACAGGCGAGCACCATTGCCGCCACTCTTCAGGTGTGGTCAATCCTTTGCTGTCCATGAAGGCATCGAGCATACCCACATAGGCGGAGCCTTGTCCGGGATAGTCTTGCAGGTCCAGCAGATGAAAACCAGCCATATTCTTGGTGCGCAAGTCCGACTCAATCTCTGCCTTGTAGAGTTCCTTGCTCCACAGTCCGCTTGCCAAATGGAAAGACTCGGCTTCGTTGCCAAGCCCAGCCTGTTGCAGTCGGCGCTGAAATTCCATGAGATTGTAGGGACGGAGCACACCGGTATATTTCTTTATCTCAGAATAGGAGGGATAGGTCTGAAATTGTCCGGTCTCATGACTGATGACGGGGACGGAGGCGGTGTCGCACGCTAAATGGAAATCATAGTCTGCCGAAGGATGCTTCACATTGAGCAGTCCTCCCCGATAGGCATCGGCGTAGGAAAACGAGCCGCGGGTGTGATGGGTCAGGTCGTGCCAGTCGCCTCCACCCAGTCGGGCGGTTGTAATATAGTCCATACCAGGCTGTATGCCTTGATAGCCAAGGTAATAATTGGAGCCGAAAGTGTAGAGCTTGTCGGGACTCATGGCACGGAAAACTCTGACGAACTGTTGCATGGCGTCGATGTCGCCCCAGAGCTCATTGCCGAGTGCCATCATGCGGAACGATGGGTGATGACCGTAGGTGCGCAGAATGTCCTTGCCGGCTTGCAGCAGATAGTTCATGAGTGTACTGTCCTTCTTGTCGAAACTCCCCCAAAAAGGCAATTCGGGTTGCAGGTAGATACCTTGGACGTCGGCTTCGGCAAATGCTGCTTCGGGAGGACACCAGGAATGGAAGCGCACATGATTGATGCCATAGCTCTTGCAGATGGCGAAATAGCGTTGCCAGCTCGCGCGGTCCATCGGCACATGAGCCGTGAGTGGAAATACGCAGGCATCGTGTTTCCCTCGTAGGAAAGTTGGGTGACCGTTCACTGTGAAATGATGGTCTTGTGCGCGGAAATCCACGAGTCCGAAAGTCTGTTCCATTTCGTCCTCGCCCGTTAGTTCAGCATGGAGACGATAGAGGTTGGGCTGAAACTCATCCCATGTGCTGACCTTATTACCGAAGTCTATCTGGAAGGCGAGGGTGCCTCCACGACGCAGGGTGTCGCTCACGCTGACGGGACTCTCTTGCACGAGAATCGTCTTACCTCCCTGTTCTTCACAGACTTTTATCTTCAGCTTTGCCTTCTTGCCGGGCTTGCCTTGAAAATGAAGCAGCACGATGGCACTGTGATGCTGAACGTCGGGGCGGATGTCCATACGGGTAAAATGACAGGGGTTCATTGCCTGTAAGGAAATGTCTCCGATGATGCCGTTCCAGTTGGTCTGTGTATCTTCGCAGAGAGCGTGCGACGAGGCATAGAGCTGTTCGGGTAGCCCGGAGCCGTTATCCACGCAAATGGTGAGCTGGTGACGTCCCGGAGTCAGCTGTCGGCTGAGGTCGAATTGTTGCGGGGCCACGATGACAGAAGACCCCCCGCAGTATTTCCCGTCCACATAGATGCGGGTGGTCTTTGTACGTTCGAGAGTCAGCATCACTTTCTTGCCTTTCCAGTCTTTTGGAATGTCCACTGTTCGCGAGTATTTCGCCACGCCCTTATAGCTGTGCAGACGTGTCAGATGCTTGGTCTCTTCCAGATTTTCAGGCTGATTACCCTTTTGGTTGGTGTCGGTTGTACCGGGAAGTGTAGCCTGTTCCTCGTCGTTTCCGTTAAGACAAATCTGCCAGGTACCGGCAAGAGATAGTTGTTGTCGATAGGGCATTATCTTCTTTGCTGCGTCAGCACTGGTCATCAATAACAGACAGAGCAAAGTAAAAAGAATCTGTCGATTCATGTCTGATTTCATTTGTTAGTCACACCGAGTTGCCGGAGCAGCCAGTTCTCCCATTCGTCCCATTGCTCTTGATACCAGTAATGACCTGTCTGCTGATAGACACTGAGTTCCTTGGGAGCCGTCACAATGTTGTAGGTTCCGTATGACGAAGTAGGCGGAACTACCTCGTCATTATATCCGAAACTGAACCACCCCTTGCATTTCACTCTGCGTGCGAAATTCACGCCGTCGTAGTAACGGGCTCCCTCAATGCGTTTGCTGTCTGCGTTTTGTACTTGATAGAAATAGTGGGGCCATCCTCCTGCTACTCCTTTCAACTCCGATTCATAGTCGCACATGGCATCATGCACCACGCCGATGCAAGTCACCCGGCTGTCGAGGGCAGCCGTGGCGAGCGAGAGGAATCCGCCTTGACTGGAACCGGTCACGCCCAGTTTGGCACCGTCCCATTCCGGCAGTGATGCGATGTAGTCCACGGCGCGTACGGCACCCGTCACCACACGATGATAGTAGTTCTTCTCCGGTTGGTCAAGATTGGTGTCCCAGTATCCGTTTAGGGCACCTGCGGCAAGGTTGTCGTAGATTTGTTGCGGCTGAGTTACGTCAATGCCGTGGATGCCGATTTCCAGAGTGATGACGCCTTGAGATGCGGTCCATACGTCACCTTGATAAGGACGCACGCCGGCACCGGGAACCCGAAGCAGGGCAGGGTAGTGACCGGACTTCACGGGCAGACAGAGAATGCCGAAGATGCGCGAACCCCATCGGTCGTTCTGGAAGCTCACTTCGTAGACGTTCACGTCTTTGGTGCAGCGGTCGGGCAGAAGCTTGCGTGTAGGTTCCAGTGAGGTTTGTCTTGCCGCTGCCAGTGTGCGGCTCCAGAAAGCATCAAAGTCCTTTGGCTCTTGGGCTGCAGGTCTGATTTGCTCGGGAGAGAAGGCTGCGGTACATAGTCCCGTGTAATCTTTGCCGCCGACGTGGGCTGTGACTTTCACGCGATAGAAGCCGGGTCGCTTCATGCTGCCCGTCCATTGTAAGGTGCCTTCCTTGAGGGTGATGTTTTTGCGGTGAGTATCGGGATACATCACCGGTCCGGCCTCAACGTCCACCTTGGCATTGGGAAGAGTGGTGCCAGAACGGAGCACTTCAATACGGAATACCGCTTTCTCGCCCACTTGGTAGTTCCAGTCGCGGTGATTGGGTTGGACAGTTACAACGATGTTGTTGCCGCGAATTTGCGCTTTAAGGGGCAGCATCAGCAGCACGGCGAAGAATAATAAAGCAATACGTTTCATATCAGTTGTTGATTGTTTTTTCGGATTATGCAAAGTTAGTGAATAACTGGTTAAATCTTTGGTACAATTTTGACATGTTTTGATACTTTTCGCTCATTTATAGGGAGGGACGACCCAAAGTTAACCCAGTCTCAATTATAGACAAGTTATAGGCTATAAAACCGATATTCTTTTGCAGGTGATGATTTTTTATTCAAAAAAAATCTTACAGCTTACCATCTGTTCAGAAAATTTTATGTAAGTTTGTAAATTAATCATGAGCTTCGACCATAACACATCTTACGATGACGAACCGCTCTTCACGAATGCCGATAACTTTGAGGGCAGCGTGGGTGGCGGCAGCTGGGACTATGTGCCTCCAGAAGAGGTACCGGCTCCGGCCGAATGGGGACGCGAGGAATGGCAGTCTGCCGAAAGAACACAAGGCAACATACCGGCTAAAATCCAGGAACTGTTGGACATGATGTCGCATGACAACTGGACCATCACGAAGAACCGAGCCTTCTACAGGCAGGCAATGTTGATGGCCGATTATGAAGATTATGCCGATATCGTGCCCTTTCATTGTTATTTCCCTACCTACCGTGATATGACTACAGAGCAGTTGCGCAGTTATTTCACGGTTCGAACTATGTTACGTCAGGGAAAAGTGCCCACTGTGCCGCAGTCATATCTCTTCGTCTTTGTCTATGAGTTACTGATGAAAGTGGGATGCGAGTCGGCAGAGGATGCGTTTGGACGACTAAAGGAACTGTTTGACAACTATCGAGACTCGGAACCTTCCATCAACCGATTTCTGTCGATGTGGTTGCGCGATTTTGTGGTCTATAACAATCTCACAACTCATATTCCTGAAGTGTTTGCCCCCGAACGTGACCTTGATGCGAAGGCCGTAGTGCTCAGCAATCGCGACAAGGTGTCCGATTCTCTGTTGTTTCAGACGGTGGTATCGCTGTCCAGCTATTCCATCATGCAAGCCGCTCTCTATAAGAAACATCCCAAAGAGGTGGAAGCTGTCGTGCCGCGCGTTATCCGTGCTGTGGCTCCTATCTTGGAATCGCAGCTTCATCACCGTTTTGAGACACTTTGCCTGGGATTGAAGCGGAAAGTTTCCCATCATATGTTTCTGAAGGCAGTATTCTATGACCCCAAGCCTGTTCGCCAACTGGAAGTAGAAATTAGTTTACGACGCAAATACGTCTGTCAAGGCGGTCTTTGGTCGGTGACCAGCTTCTCCGAACCTTATGGACGGCGTGGTGAACTGATGGGAAAGATTCTTCATGAAACCGACCGTTGCCTGCGCCTTGCCTTGAAGTCGGGACCGAAGATTTTGCCTCAGCCGATTTCTCAGCCTGTTCAGATGGCCATTTCCCAGACCATCGCAGACTGGCAGCGCGAGGAGGAAGAGGCCAGACGTCCAAAGGTGAGAGTGGATTTCTCCAAGCTCGACCGTATCAGAACGGATGCCGCGGCTGTTCGTGACGCATTGCTCACCGAAGAGGAACGGCAGGATGGTGCTTCGGAGAGCCCCAAAAGATCGGAGAGCTTGGTAAGTCCGGAATTTCCGGAAAATACGTCACCCCAAACAGAGCCAGCACCCCTCTTCACCCCCGACGAGAAGCAATTCATGCAGTTGCTTCTTCATGACGGTGACTGGCAGGGATTCCTGCGCGACCGCCATATTCTCCCTGGTGTGATGATGGATAATATTAATAGCAAAGGCATGGACTGGCAGGGCGACGTACTGTTGGAGGACAATGGAAATGGTCCTCAAGTGATAGAAGATTATCTTGAAGATATTGAAAACGAAATCAGCAAATGAACAATAAAATACCCAAAAGAATTGCACAGACACTCATCAACTCTCTCAAGGGCGGTGTAGTGCCGCGCATCGGTTTACCTTATATAGCCGTAGGACGGCGCAAGGAGATAGAAGCTCTGCTCCATGATGTGGAAATCGTGGGAGAGGGCGGGGCCTCCTTCCGCTTCATTGTAGGCCGCTACGGCAGTGGTAAGTCGTTCCTGCTGCAGACCATCCGCAATCATGTCATGGACCGTAACTTTGTGGTTGCCGATGCTGATCTCTCTCCCGAGCGGCGGTTGCAGGGCACTCAAGGTCAGGGACTGGCTACTTATCGCGAGTTGCTCCGCAATCTCAGTGTGAAGTCTAAACCTGAGGGCGGTGCGCTGGCATTGGTACTCGACCGTTGGATAAGCAACGTGCAGACGGCTACAGCGTCCTCTATTGGAATGAACATGGACAGTGACGGATTTGCGCAGGCAGTGGAACGTCAGATTATGTCTGTGATACGCTCTATGCAGGACCTGGTCCACGGCTTTGATTTTGCGCGCCTCCTTACTTTATATTATAAGGCTTTTGTTGAAGGTAACGATGAGTTGAAGGGCAAAGTGCTCAAATGGTTCCGCGGTGAATATGCCACCAAATCGGAAGCCAGACAGGAGTTGGGCGTCAATGTTATTATCTCTGATGACGACTGGTACGATTATCTTAAACTTTTGGCATTCTTCTTCCGTCAGGCCGGCTATCAGGGGCTGATGGTTTTCTTGGATGAATTGGTCAATATCTATAAGATTCCCAACAGCATATCACGGCAGTACAATTATGAGAAGATGCTCACCATGTACAATGATGCTTTGCAGGGCAAGGCACAGTACATCGGCATGGTGATGAGCGGAACGCCGCAGTGTGTGGAGGACCGTCATCGTGGCATTTACAGTTATGAGGCACTGCGGTCGCGTTTGCAGGAGGGCAAGTTTGCCCAGCAGGGTGCTCAAGACCTAATGGGACCCGTGCTGCGCCTGCAACCGCTTACTTCAGAAGAGATGCTTGTGCTGACAGAGAAGTTGGCAGATATCCATGCCGGACTCTATGGCTATCAGCGCACGGTTAACGACAATGACCTTGCCGAGTTCATCAAGATAGAGTATGGTCGCATCGGTGCCGATGAGCATATCACGCCTCGTGAGGTAATACGCGACTTCATTGAGCTTCTCGACATTCTTTATCAAAATCCGAACACCGACATCGCCACGCTCCTGCAGTCGGATGCTTTCAGCTATGCCAAACCTGAACTTGACCAGCAGACTGATAAAAATGTGGACGACCAGTTTGCGGAGTTCACGATATAGAAGCACATCCCCTGCCCCCGAAGATCCTCCCCCGGTCCCTCCTTAAAAAAGGAGGGGAGGAAAGGGCGATAATACGCAATCTTTGGTTCCTTCTTAGGAGAGAGTTGATAATACGATAAGTTAGCTATATTTTCCTTTTGGAAAATGGGCGACGAGCTTGTTACTTTGATTTTTGTGATTTTCTTATGAACGTTTTTTCCCGATATTCTCCTCTCATTCAGCAGTATATCTATCAGAACGGCTGGACATCGCTGCGAGGCATACAGGCTGCGGCAGGCGATGCCATCTTCAATACGGATGCCAACGTGTTGCTCTCAGCCTCCACAGCATCGGGAAAGACGGAGGCCGCATTCTTTCCTATCATCACACTCATGCAGGAAGACCCGCCCACATCCGTTGGCTGTCTCTATATCGCTCCGCTGAAGGCACTCATCAACGACCAGTTCGTGCGCCTCAACGATATCTGTGCTGAAAGTGGCATTGACGTGTGGCACTGGCATGGAGATGTTTCGCAGTCGCAGAAGAAAAAACTACTCAAACATCCCTCTGGCATTCTCCAGATTACACCGGAGAGTCTTGAAGCCATGTTACTTCGTCGACATTCTGAAATTCCTCATCTCTTCGGTGACTTGCGTTTCATCGTCATTGATGAGATTCACTCTTTTCTTCGAGGCGACCGTGGCGGGCAGACACTCTGTCTCATAGAGCGCCTTTGTCGCATTGCCGGTGTTAATCCTCGTCGTGTAGGACTTTCGGCTACAATAGGCCAGCCTGATATGGTGGCGCGTTATCTCTCTGCAGGGACAGGGCGGGGCACCATCATCCCCCGGGTGAAAAGTACCGGGGTCCGCTGGCGATTATCGATGGAGCATTTCTTTACCATCCAGCCCGACCACTATCACAAGGGCGGTGGTGACGAGCCTATGGACGACGGCCCGCTGGCACTTGCCGATCCGGCACTGCGCTATATCTTCGACAACACCCGTGGTCACAAGTGTCTCGTATTTTCTAATTCTCGTGAAGAGTGCGAGGCTGTCACCTCCACGCTTCGCCAGTATTGTGAAGCCGTGCACGAGCCCGACCGCTTCCTCATCCACCACGGCAATCTTTCTACGGCTTACCGTGAGAGTGCCGAGCAGATTGTCAAGCAGGAGGACAGTCTCGTGACCGTCTGCACCACCTCGACCCTTGAACTCGGTATTGACATCGGACGTCTGGAACGTGCGTTCCAGATAGATGCTCCTTATACCGTATCGTCGTTCCTGCAGCGCATGGGACGTACCGGACGGCGCGGAGCTCCCTCCGAAATGTGGTTCGTCATTCGTGAGGACCCTGCCGAACCGCGTGCCCTTTTACCTGAAACCATTCCCTGGAAACTCTTGCAGGCCATCGCCCTCGTACAACTCTATTTGGAAGAGAACTGGGTGGAACCGCCACGCATGGGGCGTCTGCCCTATAGTCTGCTCTATCATCAGACCATGGCAACGTTGGCATCTGAAGGTGAGATGACACCTGCCGCACTGGCCTCGCGGGTGCTCACGTTGAGCTATTTTCGCAATATTTCTCAGGACGATTTCCGGGTGCTGCTGCGCCATCTGTTGAAGATTGACCATATCGAACAGACCGAGCGAGGCGGACTTATTGTTGGTATTGCCGGAGAACGTGAGGTGAACAACTTCAAATTTTATGCTGTGTTTCAGGAAAACGAGGAATACAGTGTGCGCTGTGAGTCGCAGGAGTTGGGCACCATCGTCAAACCGCCACCTGTCAACGATAAGATTGCGATTGCCGGTCGCGTGTGGGTGGTGGAAGAAGTCGACATTAAGCGTCATGTGGTTTATTGTCATCCCGTGAAGGGCATTGTTCCCGCTTATTTTGGCGACGAACCCGGCGACATTCATACCCATATTCTTGAGCGTATGTGTCGCATTCTCCTTGATGGCATCGATGATAATCCTGCTGTTATTTCGGATGAGAATGTGTCCGGTAACCATTCTGTTGAGCGCAGGGATGAAACTTCAAAGGTTTCCGGCACTAATCAGCTAAATCATGCCACTGCTGCCTCTTCTGATAAAGCGCTGAGAAAGAGAGACGACACTCCCGTCCGTTCCAACGGGGCTGGGGTATCAGGGCGTTATCCTTATCTCTTGCCTCATGCCCGTCAGCGTTTGGCGCAGGCACAGGATGCCGCCCGACACTCCGGTCTCGGCGTGAAATGGCTCTTGCCTCTGGGTGGCAATATGTATGCTCTCTTTCCTTGGTTAGGCAGCTATGCTTTTCTGGCTTTGGAGCGCTTCATGCGTCTTAAGGTAGGACCGCGTGTGGGACTGAAGGGCTTTGATTCTAATCGCCCTTACTGGATGCAGTTCACCTTGCAAGTGCCTCCTTTAGAGTTGGTGCGTGTGATGCGTGAAGAGATACAGAAGCCCATCGACCCGATGTCTTTGCTTTATCCCAATGAGAAACCCATTTTTGACAAGTATGATGACCGCCTGCCCGTTGAACTCACCCGCAAAGGCTTTGCCTATGGTGTACTTGACATTGAGGGGATGAGGCGGCGTGTGTTGCAGTTGACTGCAGTCAGAGCCAGGTGACGATATATTGAAGTCGGTCTCAACCTCTGTTTTTCGCAGTGCGAACCAGTGTCTTTCTCGATTAATTCTACGATGATTCTGGATGAGTCCCAAGAGAGACATGATTGAGTCCTACGTGGTACTCGATTGTGCTCCACTTGGGAGAAGATTGTTTCCCACGTGGGTCACGATCATTTCCCACCTGGGTCTCAATCTTCTCCCACGTGGGTCACGATTTTTCCCCACGTGGGTCACAACGCCTAAAATACTCCTTTAAGGTTTAAATAATATGGATTGAGAATTTAAGTTGGCTACTTTCAGTCTTATTATAATATTGTTTTCCTCGGCTTATAATAAGGCGTTTATTTATTTCTTCAAGGATTTTGATTTCGTTTCAAGCCTCACAACCTCGCTCGCTTTATTTTCGACTTTGTCCTTTGGCGCTGAATATTTTCACAGCCCTACCACTTAAGAATCTGTACCAATATTCCAGTCCTTCAAGTTTCTTCTTGCAACAACAAATAAATTTGTTGTAGGTTGAGAAGAATAAATTCGCAATAAAGTCTGATTAAGGGTAGATAGTGTCTACATAGCAGTGCGATTTATGCAAACAAAAAATGTTTCTATGACTAGTTCATAGATGAAGTCTTATGAATCGTTGCAATATAATCTAGTGAATATAATTGTTGAAACTAAGTTTTGTTATTTGGAAGTCATGAGTTTACAGATTATTTATTAAATTTGCAATAAAATGTTAGTCCATGGAATTAGGTGTTTATGAACAAATTATCAATCGACTTTTTAGATTAAAGCTCGAAAAGGTTGATTCTCAAAGATATTTTATAGGTAAGGAACCTATTACCAAAGATAATGCTGCATCCATTCTTTCTCAATATCTCTTTTCTCTATTCAAGCTCTGCTTTAATGGGCTCGAAGACGATGAGGCAGTGAATAAGGGAATTCGTTTGGCTAATGACATTATACGATATCTCGCAAGTCAGTTTTCTTTGGAGGGTTCTGAACTGAACCTGATAGATAAACAGAAGGAAATCCTTACGGCAGTTATTGACAGAGCAGAGTGTGACAGCCCGGACATAGCAGCGCATCTTAAGGAAATAGTTCCTGTGACAAGACTTTCTCACAGTTCTCTGTTCACAGGTTCTGGAATTACCTTGGAGAGTGAGCTCCGTCGAGAAATTATGACCGCCGATGAGATATGTCTGTTAGTAAGTTTTATCAAGGATTCTGGTTTGAATCAATTGATAGACCAGTTGCGTCAAGTGACCGAGCACGGAAAACGACTTAGGGTTAT
Source organism: Prevotella sp. (assembly GCA_050946475.1). GTDB lineage: Bacteria > Bacteroidota > Bacteroidia > Bacteroidales > Bacteroidaceae > Prevotella. The sequence goes on along the minus strand of JBMNUW010000012.1, from coordinate 21,133 downwards.
CACTTCTACTTATATGCAAGCTACCGACTTCAAAGCCGTAAAGAAATTGGCGAAGTTGAAGAATACTGAGGTGAAAATATCATACGACAGCGAGATGGACCGTTTGCACGCCAAGTCGTATATCTTTTTGCGGAATACAGGATTTCATACTGCCTATATCGGCAGTTCGAACATGAGCAGAGCTGCTTTGGAGAACGGGTTGGAATGGAACCTTAAAGTGACGCAAGTGGAAATGCCGGAAATCCTCAGACAGATTACTAACAGCTTTGATGGTTATTGGCATAATGAGAATTTTGAGTTATTTCGTTCGGGCATTGATGATGAACGTTTAAAGCAAGCACTTCACAAAACCGAGGATAAACCTATAGATTATGACGTGCTCGATTTAATGAAGGCAAAAGACTATCAGGAGGATATTCTTGAGCGACTGCGTGTGGAAAGGGTAGTGCACCATCATTATAGGAATTTGGTTGTAGCAGCTACTGGAACCGGCAAGACAGTTATCTCAGCTTTTGACTATAAACGCTTTCGTCAAAGTCACGATCGTGCTCGTCTTCTGTTCGTCGCTCATCGCCAGGAGATACTTGAACAGAGTCTGAAAACTTTCCGCCGAGTGCTTAACGATTATAATTTCGGAGATGTCTGGTATAGTGGACACACGCCCGAAAGTTATGAGATCCTCTTTGCAAGTAAGGACATCATGGACAGTCATCTAGATGAACTGCAGTTGGCCGATGATTACTATGATTACATTGTCATTGATGAGGTGCACCATGTGGCTGCAAAGAGTTATAGGCAAATCATGGAGAAATTCCAGCCAAAAATTCTTCTCGGTCTTACCGCCACGCCTGAACGAATGGACGGGCAGGACATCACGCAAGATTTCGATGGCCACATTTCTGCTGAAATCAGATTGGACACGGCGTTGAACAATCGGCTGCTGTGCCCCTTTCACTATTATGGGGTGACCGACAGCACAGACCTCAGGCAGGTCAGATGGTCGCATGGTCATTACGACGTCGCTGAACTAAGCAAGGTTTATACACACAACGATGCCCGTACCGCAGTCATCTTCCATGCTTTGGAGAATTATCTTGATGATGTCCACCACGTAAAAGCACTCTGCTTCTGCGTGGACAAGCAACACGCCGATTACATGGCGGCGAAGTTTACTCTCGCCGGACTGAAAGCTGACAGACTCACGAGTGACAATGCAGAGGAAAGAACTCGTCTGAGCCGAAAACTGCGAAAAGGCGAAATCAATTATCTCTTTGTGGTGGATATGTTCAATGAAGGCGTCGACATTCCGGAGATTGACACCGTTCTATTCCTTCGTCCTACAGAAAGTCTTACCATCTTCTTGCAACAGTTGGGACGTGGATTGCGTAAAGCTAAAGGGAAGAATCATGTTGATGTATTCGACTTCGTAGGCCAATGCAATAAGGAGTTTGACTACACAGACCGCTTCCGCGCCATTTTGGGACGCACTTCAATGAGTGTAATTGAAGAATTACAGCATGATTTTCCGCATTTGCCGCTTGGATGTAAGGTTAAGTTGGAAACAAAAGCGAAGGAATATATTCTTAATAACATCAATCAGAACATTCGCAACTTTTCTTTCCGCAGCTTGCAAAAAATGGTGGATGATTGGGACCGTAAATTCAGTTTGCCGCTTTCACTGACTAACTTCGTCAACATGTATCATGTTCCTTTGGAGAAACTTTACAACGACCATTCCTTCTCCGAACTGGCTCATAAGGATTGCAGACATGGTAGGCAATTGGCCAAGGCGGTAAGAAACAAATGGCTCTCAACCGACTGCCACAGTTATTTCTCATTTATCAAATCAATGGCAGACTCACGTTTTCATTTTCTCGTGAGTAATCTCTCCAAAGTAGAGCAGAAAAGACTGCTTATGTTCTATTATGACCTTTATCAACAGGCCAACATGTTTAATAATTTGCAGCAGATGGTGGACGAACTGAGCGATGACGCTACTTTTTGTGAAGAATTGAGTGAGGTGATGTCATTACTGATGTCACGTTGTGCTACCTTGGAGATGGACGACAACTCTGGTCTGCCCGATTTTCCGCTTCGATTGCATGCCCGTTACACGAAGGATCAGATAAGAGTGGCATTAGGAACTTCTTCCTTAGAAAGAATGTCAAGCGTACGTGAAGGCGTAGAGCGCAACAAGAATCTTAATGTTGAAGCCATGTATGTGGATATTATAAAAAACAGGGAAGAGGGTAGCAACACTAATTACGACGATCATGCTATTTCACCCACTGAGTTTCTGTGGGATACGCAGAATAAGGTATCACCGCAGTCACCCGCTGGACAGAACTACATTCATTCTCGTCAAACAATGTTGCTTTTTGTCAGGGAACAAAAAAAATTTGCCGAAGATAAGTACCGTACGATGGGTTTCATCTATCTTGGTAAGGCACGTTTTGTCGATTATAAATATAACGTTGTCAGCTATGGTCGTCAAATGCAAATCCGTTGGCATTTACAGGAACCTATGCCAGCCTCCGTTTATCAGTTTGCTAAATACCAGAATGCTATTTAACATGAAAACTATTATACTTTCCGGTTCATTTTAAGACATAAAAAATAGGCTGAATCCCAATCAAGGGGCTCAGCCTAATTCTTTACTATAAAATATAGTAAGCAGACAGTAAGTAATCATTAATAGTGGGTGTCGAGATATGTCACGTGGGTAACGAGATACTCCTCAACACCATGTTTGCCGTCGGCACCGCCAATGCCGCTCTTCTTTACGCCGGCATGGAATCCTTGCATAGCCTCGAAGTGCTCGCGGTTGATGTATGTTTCGCCGAATTCCAAGTTTCGAACCACCTTAGTAGCCGTGTCGATGTCCTTGGTGAAAACTGATGAAGCAAGACCGTACTCCACGTCGTTGGCCCACTTGATAACCTGGTCAGTGTCAGAGAATTCTACAATGGGCAGCACCGGACCGAAGGTCTCTTCGTGAATGATATCCATATCTTGTGTGCAGTTGTCGAGCAGGGTAGCAGCATAGAAGTAGCCTTTGTCGCCAACGCGATGACCGCCGCAGAGCAACTTTGCTCCCTGTGCGATGGCACGGTTCACCTTCTCGGTGACGCTGTTGAGGGCACGTTCCTCTACCAGTGGACCCATGTCTACGGTATGGTCCTTGCAGGGGTCGCCCACCTTTACGGCCTGCATCTTACGCAGCAAGATGTCGGTAAATTCCTTCTTTATATCCTTATGTACATACACGCGCTCGGCGTTGTTGCAAATCTGTCCGTTGTTACCGATGCGAGAGTCCAAAATCCATTGTGCTGCAGCTTCCAGGTCGGCGTCGGGGAAGACGATAGCGGGTGCCTTTCCGCCTAACTCAAGGCTGACCTTGGTAATATTCTGCGATGCTGCTGCCATGATGCTCTGCCCGGCAGCCACACTACCCGTTACGCTGACAATGCCTATCTTGGGACTGGCAGCCATGGCATTACCGACGACACTGCCCTTACCTGTCACGACGTTGATGACTCCGGCAGGCAGACCAGCTTCATCGACCACCTTGGCGAACTCTGTGCAGTTCTCAGGTGTGAGCTGAGAAGGCTTGATGACGATGGTACATCCCGCGATGAGCGATGCACCTGCCTTACGGGCGATGAGGAAGAACGGGAAGTTCCATGGCAGGATGCCGGCAACGACACCGATAGGCCGCTTTGTAAGAATAATGGTTTCGCCGCGACGGTCGCTGGGGATAACTTCTCCTTCGATGTGACGTGCGAAAGTAGCCATATAGTCGAAATAATCAGCGGTTACTCCTACCTCGGTGGTAGCCCAGTTAAGGGTTTTGCCTTGCTCGCGCATAATGATGTCAATAAATTCATCCTTGCGGCGACGAATACCGTCGGCTATCTTGTTCAGGTAGGTCGCACGCTCAATGGCGGGTAAGGCAGACCAACTCTTGAAGGCTGCCTGAGCTGCATCGAGGGCTTCATTTACGTCCTCTACAGTACCTTCGGGCTGTCGACTAATCACTTCTTCGGTCGAGGGATTCAACACATTAATCCACTTGCCAGACCGACTCTCAACGAACTTGCCGTTGATATACATTTTCAAGTCTTTCATAAGCTGAATTGCTTTAATAGGTTTTCGTAGCAAAAATAGGTAATTAAATTGAAGTTTGAAAGTATTTGTCAAAAATCAAAGTGAATTTGTTGCAATTCAAGGACAAATGTCTTGCTTGTTGAAAAAAGATGATTTGAATGAACGAATTGTATAATAGATTGTAGTATTCCTGAAATTGCAAAATTGATAGCTGATGAAAATAACATTCTTTTCTCAGTGATTATGTGTAAAATGGCTTTGTCTATTTGCGTTGCACTTCACCCTTGCAAGTGGATGCCCCATTGACCCAAAGCGACATGTTGGTTTGTGAAGTTTCATTACATTTATTGCAGTAAGGGAAACTTTTCCGGATAATAGATGTTCATGGGTATGTATTGTCACTTGTCAGCACCAATTGTGTGCTGGCGAGTCGTATACATATCGGCGTGGGCCTCTGCGTTGCTCGTTCAACTGTGATGGGCAATGCGAAGCCCTCTATGCGTGGGACGGATAACAGTATTGGTGCTTGCCTTTTGTTTTCTTTCTGTCACCGCATACTTGAAAAAGTTCATCCATGGCAAGCCGCTGGAAGTTGCACTCTATGTAGGCCGCAACACCTTGCCTATCTATATGTTTCATCCTATATTTACGATGGCGGGGAAATTCATTCTTCCTGCTTTCCAGTTTGACGGAACTGGAATACTGCATGCAATCGTAGTGATATTAATGGGTATTTGGGGCTCAATATTCATTGGCAAGGTATTGGATAAATGCCATCTGTCCTTTATATTTGGGAAGCAAACAATTCTAAGATAGAATAGTTAAGCGATGTGTTAATTGTGTCCAATCTTCGTTTATTATTCAGTGAGAATAGCCGATTTCGTCTATACATAGTGAAGGAACTAGGGCATGACGTCTTATTGAGCGTGTTCGTAGCCTAAATTCCGCGAACACATAAATTACGCATTGTTTACACTATAATAAAAAAGGAGTCGCGGAAAGTTCCGTAACTCCTTATTGTAGCGGGGGTGGGACCCGAACCCACGACCTCCGGATTATGAATCAGATTTTGTGATATTTTAAGATTTTTAACGATTTTGTATTTTACTGATTATCAATTATTTAGTAACTTTGCAATCGTTAATGATAGAGCCTGATATCCCCTAATTGCGAACACGTGTGTTCGCGACGTGTTCGCAGATTTTGAACTTTTTGACAAATAAATTTATCAAATTTATAGCATCTGAGTATGATTAAAACAACATCTTTCGGCAATCGTATTGAAAGAAATTGCACGGTTTCCATTACTTTGGATAAACGTACAAACAGAAAGGACGTGACTTTATTCCCTCTGGCTATTCGTTTTACGATTAATCGGCAACGTTATTATTATCATGTTGGCGGCAACTATAGCGAAGAGGACTTCTCTGCGATTTGCAATATAAAGAGAAGCAAGTCTGATAAATTTGAAGAGAAGAAAAAGTGGCAGGGATATCTGGATAAGGCCAGTGAGATATTGTCAGGTCTTGGTAAAGGTCACAATCTGACTCTTGATATGATAAAGGTCGCCATCACTGGAGAAGGTCCGGACAACGAGATGTCATTTGTGTCAGTGTGGGAAGATGTCATAAGGAAATTGAAGACAACAGGACGCTATAGTACTGGCGAAAGCTATGAGTGCGCACTGAAATCTTTCAAGAAAATATTGGGGGATTCTGTTACGGGATTTAATATTGATAAGACCGTTCTTGAGAGGTGGAATGTTGGGATGCAGAACGGAATTATGAAGAACGGGCAGTTAATTGGCCAACTTGCTGACTCCACTCGTGGCATTTATCTCAGAACATGCAGAGTCATCTGGAATGAATGCGTGAGAAGAGGTTATCTCACAAACGTTGAATATCCTTTCTCAAATAAGCGTGGTGATGATCAAGTCTCTATTCCACGTGGCCCAAACAGAAAGGGGGAATTCCTTGATGTGGACAGGATGACAGAACTGTATCGTGTGTTCATGGAGAAAAGATATCCTGACACCTGGTCATCCGACTTCAGAAGTAATGTTCATTACTCATTGGGGCTTTTCCTTGCTCAGTATCTCTGCAACGGTTTTAACCTTGTGGACGAGGCTTTGTTGACCTATGATGATTACTACTTTTCCACAAAAGGTAGGGCATTTCGGTTTAACAGAAAGAAGACAGCCGGAAGAAGTGAAGATGGTGCCGAAGTGGTAATACCTATTATTGAGCCGTTGAAGAATATACTTGATGAGATTGCGGCTGCTCCCTCACCGGGTGGTTATGTATTCCCGGAAATACTTAAGGGAGAAACATCCGACAGGGAGATTCGGAAACGCACGTCTCAAGAAAACCAAAATGTGCGTAAAAGATTGCATATCCTTTGCAAGGATGAATTAGGATGGGATGAGAGCATTTCTGGAACATGGGCAAGACATTCCTTCGCAACGAATTTGAAGAATGCCGGCGTCGACATGCAATATATATCTGAGAGCATGGGACATTCAACACAGAAGTCGGTCACAGCATTATACCTTTCTTCTTATCCTCTTGATAAGCAGTTTGAATACAACAACAAACTGCTTAATCTGGGAGCCAAAACGACCGCAGAAGACATAAAGAATATGACGAAGGAGGAGATGCAGGAATTGCTCATCAAGATGATGACCAAGTAAAAAAGCGAATCATTTGCTTGCAGGTTAAAGGGAAATGTCCTATATTTGCAAATAGATCAAGATGCATTAATAATATGGATGATATAACAAAGAAAAGAGAAGAGGCTTTGGCAAGGGTCAATGCTGCCAAACGGCGCAAAAGAGAAATTGCAGCAGAATTGGAGAAGGAGATGAAAGCTCAATATGAGAAGGAAACTGGCAAGAAGGCCAATTATTTCTTTGTGCTATGAACCAACTTGATTTGTCAAGAATCAACGAATCGTCTCCTTACAAGGTTGTACCTTCGACTCGACCAAATTATTATCAGTTTAGATCCGACAGCGGAGTTCTCTTCGTAGTCGGGTTTGATGTTGATGACCTTATACAGAACGCGGACTCCTATCAACTAATCATCGCTAATGTCAATCACAAAAGTTCTCCGCGTGATGTGAAAGTGCGGGAAGCCATTATTGCCATTGTGGAAGAGTTCTTCCTGATGAATAATGTTACGGCACTTTATATATGTGAGAGCAATGATGGAAAACAGAAGATGCGGAGCAGACTCTTCAAGTATTGGTTTTCTACCTTTATTGACCGTGATCAATACACAATGCTGTCAACCTCCATCAAAGATATGGAAGGCGTTGAGAACTTCTTTGCCATTATCAGCCGGAATGACAATCCTCAATTGTCAGATGTTATTGGGGAGTTTACCCAAACCGTTCATTTCCTTGCCCAGAAGCCCAAAGAATAATCGTTTCTTGTACTGGTTGTGTCTTGACTTATATAAATACTTAAAAGGTAATCATAAGCGTTACTTTCTGTTACCTTTTGATTATCAGATAGTTAAAGTAAATTAATTATTATGTGAATCTACACGATATAATAATTATTCCATTAAATTTGCATCGTCAATATGTGACAGTTAGGCATCTGCAAAGAGCCTTACTTTAAATTTGATTGGGCGAAAAATGCTCATGTTACCTTTATTTGGAAAGTAAATGTTTCATTTATGTTCTTTCCGATTAAATGTTTAAAACAAATTTCTCAATCGAGAAACTTTTGCAGACACCCGTCTGTATGATGACAGGAGAGCAGTTGGCTTTTCTGATCAGTAATCTTTCATTATTAGTTAAGCAGCCTGGGGTTGCCGCTGAGCAACCTAAGCCGAAACGACTTGTCTACGGTATTCATGGTATAGCTGAAATTTTCGGCTGCAGCATCCCCACCGCTAACCGTATCAAGGCGAGTGGTATCATTGATGACGCCATTTCTCAAGTAGGTCGCAAGATTGTAGTGGATGCAGATCTTGCCCTTCAACTTGTGGCTGAAAATAAGAAGAGAAAGGAGGCCAGCCATGAGTGAGAATCTTGTGCCGCAGTACATTCGTGTTCGCACGGACTACTACAAGATCGTGCAGAAGCCCACCACCGCGGGAGACCACATGCAGGTGCTCATCAAGTGGAAGCTCGGTACCATACGGAAGGATGAGGGTAAGGAAGTTGCCGAGGCTGTTCCGCATTACGATGACTTCATCGTCTTCCCGGACAACCTCAGTACACACCAAGTGGTGGACAACAGATTCTGGAACCTCTACCATCCGATGAAGTACAAGCCGGAGAAGGGTGAGTTCCCCAACATCGACAAACTTGTGTCGCACATCTTTGGAGAACAAAAGGAACTGGGTTACGACTACCTGCAGCTGCTCTATCTGAAACCGTTGCAGAAGTTGCCCGTCCTGCTGCTTGTCTCCAAGGAGCGCAACACCGGCAAGTCTACCTTCATGCACTTTCTTCGTCTCTGGTTCGGCGACAACGTGACTTTCAACACCAATGAGGACTTCAACAGCCAGTTCAATGCAGATTGGGCTGGCGTCCTCCTCATCTGTGTCGATGAGACCATGCTCAGCAAGCGGGAGTCGTCGGAGCGCATCAAGAACCTCAGCACCTCACCCATCTATAAGATTGAGGCCAAAGGGAAAGACAAGGTGCAGCAGGAGTTCTTTGCCAAGTTCGTCTTCTGCTCGAACAACGTGGAGAAGCCTCTCATCATTGATCCGGGCGAGACCCGCTTCTGGGTTCGTGAAGTTCCCAAGTTGGAGAGTGATGACGTGAATTTCCTCTCAAAGATTGAAGGGGAGATTCCACATTTGATGTACTATCTCAAGAACGAGCGCCAGCTGTCGGTTCCCAAGTCGAGCCGCATGTACTTTGACCCGAAGGACCTCAAGACCGACGCACTGCTGCGCATCATGATGAACTCACGCAGTCAGATGGAGGCAACCGTCTATGAGCTCTGCTCCGACTTGATGGCATCTATGCTGATTGACGAGTTCTCCTTCGTTTCGGGTGACCTCCGAGGCATGCTGAGCGCCAAGGGCATCAAGAGCGACGACTCCGGCATCCGTCATGTGCTGAAGGACCTGTGGCACCTGCAACCGCGACCCACTCCAAGCACCTACCAGCAGTACACTTACGGCATAGGCATCATGGGAGGCTATCAGGTCAGTAACATGTCAGCCAAGGGCAGGTACTATACCATCAGCCGTGATTTTCTGCGAAATCTATATGGTAATTGTAGATTCGTAGACGAAGAGGATGAAACGGGTGATAATCAAGAGGATACTGAGCTACAAGACAGCAACGAGTGTCCTTTCTGATGTAGACAAGGTGTAGCTGAGCCTTCGCCACATCTCCAAAGTACTATAATGCCGTAGCTGTCGGAAAGCCTTTATTCATGGGCATTCTGAGGCGCTTAGCTACAAATCTACAAAAAAACGGCCATGTCAGTCTCTCTTTCCCTAAAGTCTGATGTGGCATATATCAAAACAAATTTGAAAACCCTAATACAACACAATTATGCGGACATACATAGAAAAAGAAATCCAGGAGCTCAAGGAACGGGCGCTCTCCACGACCATTGCTTTCACCAAGGGTGACGGTTGGAAGACGCCTACATCTTCCATGCGGAAGGCCGTGGAGGAGTACTTCGATGCCACGCATGCCAACACGGGCATGAGCATGGAAGGCGTTTATCTCAACAGAAAGATTACGGCAGGTGAACTGGTCATCGAGCTTATCAGCCGCCTGGACACCCGAAGGCTCCGAAAGGCCGAGAAGGGACTGTTGGAGATTGCCTCCGAGGTGCCGTCAAGACTGCTCAGAGATGAACAGGAATGGAATTGCAGTTTAAGCAGTGGCATGACTTAAAGTATAGGAGCGTGCGTGCACGTTCTTTTTATATTTACATTTATCTGTAAATCAGATGGTTGCATAAATATCTTTCGCCTTTAACCTGTGAAATTAAACGTGGATTTAGACATATTTCGGTTTCAAGCCTTCTATTTGGTGAAAAGTGCTACAATATGCTCTGAAAAAATGTGAAGCAAGTTGTACTTTTGTACGGGCAAAACTTGGTTTTCCCGCTTCAAAAGTAGCTTGCCAACATTCTAAAGGCTGTTGGGGAAAATCACCTCGCGACTCGGGATTTTTGTTTGGGGAATATGATAGCATCTTATACTACAGAGAAATAAATTGAATTTCTAATAATATTATACAATAACCCTATTAGCTAATGAAGATTAACAATTATACTTTAACTAAAATATGCCATATCGTCAAGAGCGGTCAAAACCAATAATATATATAAAATCCATTGCATAATTTCTTGGGATAGATTTTTTTTAGTAAATTTGTGGCTGACATTTCTGCAGTGATCTGTTGAGTGTCAGACAATATGGGTAAATTAGATAGCGATATCTGATTTCTGAAGGCTTCGTAACAAATTGTCCCTTCCAAATATGACAATTAACCAAGGAGCTGAGGAAGTGAGATACGTCGTGTTATAGGCGTATCCCTTTCTGAAGCTTTCTTGGTTAGGCTAACTGTGGAAGGGACAGCCTGTTACGGAAGCGTAAGAGAGTGGATACGCTTTCTTTTCCCAACCTGGCTGAAACAAAACTATTAAAGTCCCTTCCACAATGACTAATAAATATGTTTTTTCTGGCCACGAATCATTCCCTTGTAAATCACTATGGCTGAAAAAGGGATATGATTTCATGGTTCATGGATATAATTTTATTTCTCCAGATTCCGTAATCAAGTTAGGTGTTGGTAAAAATATGGTCGCATCTATTCGCTATTGGTTGCGTGCCTTTACTTTGACCAAAAATGATGAGTTAACCTTATTAGCAAATTACATTTTTGATGACAAAAGAGGTGTAGATCCGTATTTAGAAGATTTGGGCACCTTATGGTTGTTGCATTTTATGATTGTCACAGGTGGTGAGGCCACTTTGTACAATTGGTTTTTTATGCGTTTGCAAAAAGAACGCAAAGAATTTACTCGACTCCAAGTTGTCAATATGGTAAAACGAAATATGGTTGAATCTGGGAAAGCAAAGGCATACAACGAAAATACAGTTAAAAAAGATGTGGCAGTTTTGCTGCAAAACTATGTTGAACCTGCTAAGGCCCGTAGCTTTGAAGATTACACATCTCTTTTGTTAGACTTGAACTTGGTAAGAACACCGGACGAGGGCAAAAGCTATCAGTTCAATATTGAAGGAAAGCGCAAATTGCCTTTGGAAATTTTTCTCTTTGCTGTCAATAAATGGAGAGGTGATAATCTAAGTATCGATTTTTCTTCTTTGCAAGAGTTATCACTTGTTTTTTGTTTAAGCGATTTGGAGGCTATCTCGTTGCTGCAGCAGGCAAGTAGAACTTACCCTAAACTCATGCATTACAGTGATGTGGCTGGTGTTCGTCAGTTACAGTTCTTAAAAAATGTTGAATCACAAGTATTTCTTGATAAATACTACAGATATGAAGAAAATTAGTCTATCTGCCAATATAGAAACAGGATTTCCAGAAGGTACTCAATATGTAGTTACACCCAACACAAGGAAAGTTCTTGAAGAAATCGTTAATGGATATCAGTCGGGCATTCATTCCTATACAATAATCGGTACTTATGGTACAGGCAAGTCGAGCTTTCTTATTGCACTTAAGGAAGATTTAGAGAAACGAAACAAGCAGAAGTATTTGCTTGGTAATCCACAAGTGTTGGGAAGTAAAGATTTTGAGGTTTTGACAGTCATAGGAGATTACTCAGATCTTTCACTGCTCTTAGCAAGAAAATTGAATATTGAAGGAAATGCAGAGAGCGTTATCGATGCTCTCCGATCTTATTATAACAGACTTAACTCCAAAGGAATCTTTTTAGTCATTGTTATAGATGAATTTGGAAAGGTACTGGAACATGCGGCTAAGAATAATCCAGAGAGAGAACTTTACTTTCTGCAGAAGCTGGCAGAATTCGTTAATGTGCCGACTCGGAAAATGCTATTGTTAACGACGCTACATCAAAACTTCAGTGCTTATGCCAAGGACCTTACTCAAGCACAGCGTAATGAATGGACTAAAGTTAAAGGACGATTCAAGGAAATAGTATTTGTTGAGCCTGTAGAACAGATTCTTTTGCTGGCTGCAAGTCAATACCAAGAAAGAAGTCTGAATATTACTGATAATGAGAAAGAAAATTTGGAAAGGCTGTTTCAACTTGCTCTTGATACAAAGTTCGTCTCAGAAGACTTTACTTTTCAAACTGCTCTAAGCCTTTATCCGCTTGATCCTTTCTCGGCATATAGCATTACACAAGCTATTCAGCGATATGGGCAGAACGAAAGATCATTATTTTCTTTCCTTCATGCACAGGGTAAAAATTCTTTTCAGAATTTTCATCCGTATGAAAGGTTGACATACAATTTACAGATGGTCTATGACTATATTGTGTATAATTTTTATTCCTTCTTGAAAGATGCTAATACCGACTCAATGAATTGGAGCGCGATGAAAATAGCCATTGAGAGAGTGGAGGGTCAGCAATGGGACAGCAAGGAGGATATGTTGGATGCTGTGAGGATAGTGAAGGCCATTGACATGCTTAATCTATTGGGATCAGCGGGATTTTCCATGAGCGAAGAACAGTTTGTCGCATATGCCAATTTAGCTTTGAATATTGAAAATGCACAAAAGCTGATAGAAAAACTTAAAAGTTACAAGATTATCCGCTATGCCGAATATAAGCATCGGCTGATTCTATTTGAAGGGACAGATATCAATATTGAGGAAGAAATCTCCAAGGCTGGTCTTGTGGTGAGTCGACCTGTGTCTTATATTGCCGAGTTGGCAGAATTCTTTTCAAAGAAGGTCGCGCCAGTAAAGGCTTATTACTACCATTGCGGAACGCCTCGTTATTTCAAATATGAAATACTTGATGAAGTAATGGATATTATACCGACTGGCGATGTGGATGGATTTGTTGAGTTGATATTCCCTTCGGAGATGAGTTATATTGAGGAAGTGAAAAAGATGAGCAAGGACTGCGAACATGCTATAATTTTCGCTTTCTTCAACAATACAGATAAAATAGTAGACCATCTTTACCAAATTGATAAATATGAATACATTCTCAGGCATGTGCTCATCGATAAAGCAGACCATGTAGCTGTCAATGAAATTAACAACTTGCGGGATTATGAGGAAGTGCAGTTGAATAGAACTATTCAGGATAGTTTGTTTGCTTACAATGGCAATGTTACTTGGATTTTCAAAGGCCAGGAGGCTCAGGTAAATTCACAACGAGACTTCAACAAATTGCTATCTCAAGTATGTGACAAAATCTATTCTCAAACACCCATCATGGTGAATGAGCTTTTCAATAAGAACAAACTGAGCAGTTCAATCTCAAGCGCCAAAGCCAAATATATCCAGGCCATGGTCAATAATAGTGATGTGGTCGATCTGGGATTTGAAGCAAATAAGTTTCCTCCTGAAAAGACAATATATTATTCGCTTCTGAAAAACACGGGCTTACACAAGGAAGGGCACTTTACAGAACGTCCTTCAAACCCTGAGATCATGTCGCTATGGAATGCGTGTGAAGAATTCCTACAGTCCACCACTGCGAAACCAAGGAAAATTTCAGAATTGGTCAAGAAACTGTCCTCACAACCCTATAAACTTAAGGCGGGATTCTTGGATTTTTGGATTCCAACTTATCTGTTTATTAAGCGGCAAGAGTACTCGCTCTATGGAGCGAATGGAGCTTACATACCAGAAATTAACATTGAATTTTTTGAATTATTGCAGAAACATCCCAGTGAATATCTCATCAAGGCTTTTGATGTTTCTGGCGTGAGGATGGAGTTTTTCAATCAGTATCGGAAATTCGTTAACCTTAAAGCAGTAGGAGGCATAAAAAGTGACCAGCTGGTTGATACTATCAAGCCGTTTTTCTTTTTCTATAATAGAAGATTAAATGACTATGCCAAGCATACACAGAAGTTTGATCATATAGAAACTTTGCGATTTAGGGACATCCTTGCAAAGGCTAAAGACCCAGAGAAAACATTCCTTGAGGATTTGCCCGAAGCATTGGGATATGAGGAGGAGAGCAAGAACAAAGAAGAATTTGCCAAGCAATATGCTTATATCATTAATCGTGCTGTAAGAGAACTGCGTGGATGCTATAGTAAACTCATTGACCGCATTGAGCAGCGGCTAGTTGAAGTATTGGGATTATCGTCCTATGATTATGACAAATATATTGTAGAGATTAGGGAACGCCTTTCACCAGTGAAGACTTACTTGCTTACAGATAGACTGAAAGAATTTTATAACCATGCGATGTCAGAATTCGATAATCGGATTGAATGGTATCAGTCTGTTTGCTACACAGCACTGGACAAGCCATTGGAAAGACTGCGAGACGAGCAAGAGGAAAAACTCATCGAAGAACTGATAGAACTGTTCAATGAATGTGAGAAGTACGCTGACATCTCTAAAGTAGACGATAACAAAGAAGATGATGTTTTCTCTTTCGACATGGTCTGCAAGGACGGCACTATTGTAAAGCCACAAACTTATCGGTTGATGGAAAAGGACAGGCAAGAGTCAGAAACCTTGGAGAGGAAGATTAACTCTATATTACAAGATCATGGCGACATAGCCGTTCCTACTTTGCTTAGAATCTTAAAAGAAAGGACTAACCAATGAAAATAAGACATATCTTAGGTATTTCAGGAGGCAAGGATAGCGCTGCTCTTTCCATCTACCTCAAGCAGAAATACCCGAATTTAAAAATTGAATACTACAATTCTGACACAGGCTGTGAGTTGGCTGAGACAGAGCTATTGATTGACAGACTGGGAGCCTATCTGGGTCACATCACTAGATTACGTGCGGCAGAGGGAAGTCCAGAACCGACACCCTTTGAGCATTTTCTCAAGGCAATGGGTGGTTTCTTGCCTTCGCCCCAAGCACGATGGTGTACAAAGAAGATGAAACTAGACGAGTTCGAACGATTTGTAGGGGACGATATGGCCATTTCATATGTCGGAATTCGTGGTGACGAGGACCGCGACGGATATATATCCTCCAAGTCCAATATTCAATCCATTTTCCCCTTCAGACGCAATATTTGGAGTTTAGATGTTGTCAATAAGTTTCTCCACAACGAAAATCTAAATCAGATTGCAGAGATCTACGACCGCCTTTGTCCTGACGGGTTTATTAAGGAAGATATGATGGAAGTTGTACGCCGTCCTATATCCAAGCAGTTTTATTATTCAAAGAAACTGAATGCGCTACTCGACTTTGACGTGAAAATGTTCAACCATGCGGTTTTCGAGTTCCTTCATACTACTGAGTATCCTGTGGGCAAACTCACGGAAGAAGAGTTCCCGTTGCTCGATAATGACGATGTCATTGTCAAGGATGATGTCTTCCGGCTGTTGCGGGAGAGCGGCGTTGGAGTTCCTAAATACTATGAGGAAATCCCTTTTGAAGTAGACGGAAAGAAGGGAACCTATTGCCGTAGCCGCAGTGGTTGTTACTTTTGCTTTTACCAACAAAAGATAGAATGGATATGGCTTTACGAGCAACATCCCGATCTCTTTAAGAAGGCAATGGCCTTCGAGAAGGATGGCTATACCTGGAATCAGAATGAAAGTCTAGCCGATCTAATCAAGCCTGAGCGGATCCGCCAAATAAAGCTCGACGTTATCAAGCGTCAGGAAGAAAATAAGAAAAACAATAAAGGCACGACCTTAGCCGACATCTTCGGTGATGAGATTATGTGTGCGAATTGTTTCATATAGGAGGATTTAATATGCTGAAAGATGTTAAATGGACAGAAGATGGAACATATAGGCCACATGAAGAAAATTCACCAGCTAAGTTCTTTACAGATGGACTACGAAATAGTACTCAGTTTGATCTCCAATTGGGTTACTTTAATTCTGCTGCTATTAGTGCGTTGTCAGAAGGCTTTGCTACATTTATTTCAAATGGGGGAATCTTCCGTATGGTCATCAATCAAGTCGTGTCAAAGCGAGACAAAGATGCCATTATTGAAGGTGAGCATGGAGACGTGATTGATTGTGTGAACATTGAAGATTTTGAAGAATTAAGAAAAACATTTGATGCATACCAAGAGCAATTCTTCCGTTGCCTGGCATATCTCATCTCAAAACGGAGAATACAAATAGAAATCATTAAGCCCCATTCCAAAATAGGAATTGCTCACACTAAATCTGGGCAGTTCAGGGATGGAGAGATGACTATTGCTTTTACTGGTTCAGCCAATTTTACTGTCAATGGTCTCTTCAACAACCTAGAGGAAATAAAAATTGACTTAAGCAACTCACTTGATTCTATGGTTCATAAGCGAATAGAAAATCAGAGAATCTACTTTGAGTCGATCTTAAATCATAATGCTAATGGTATTGACTATTTGTCACCTGAAAATCTTGAAACAGCCATATCAAAATGCTATGCAAATTCGGAAATATCCGAATTGCTAAATGCGGAAGAAGATCTCAAAAGACTCAAGGAAAGACGGCTACAAGGAACTGTAACAATTCATTCGAAGTCTGAAGATGAAGAGCCACATTTCCCCTTTTCACATCCTCGTGATTACCAGTTAAAGGCATTTGAATTATGGAAAGATAACAAACAAAAGGGATTGTTCGCTATGGCTACAGGTACAGGGAAGACCATTACTGCACTCAATTGTTTGCTGGAAATCTATAAGAGAAATGGTTATTACAAAGCAATTATTCTTGTGCCGACAGTAACATTAGTGGAACAGTGGGAGAAGGAATGTGTAAAATTTAACTTTAAACACATCATCAAAATAAGTTCAAAAAATAAAAACTGGAAATCAAGTTTACTCAAGTTACAGATTGCAGAACGGCTCAACAACGATCCTAAGGAATTGAACTATATCATTATAATTACCTATGCATCGTTTGTGCATGATAATGTTTTCGAAATCTTGAACGGGTTGCCCAGAAAACGTGTTCTAATGATTGCCGATGAAGCTCATAATATGGGTGCGCCACAGATAAGGAAACGTTTGCCATATGTTAATATCATACGACGTATTGGCCTTTCGGCTACTCCGGAGCGGCAATTTGATACAGAAGGTAATAGTATAATCGACGACTTCTTTAATGTGAAAAACAAAAATTATACATTTGAATACACTATGGAAGAAGCGATTAAGAATGGCGTCCTTTGTCACTACTATTATTTCCCTCATCTCATTACTCTGACAGATGAAGAGTTGAGTAGCTATAAGCAACTTTCAGAGAAAATTGCAAAATACATGAACGCCAATGGAACTTCGTTCAAAAACGACCCAATCTTAACAGGCCTTCTTTTGAAGAGGAAGCGTATTATACATAAAGCTGTCAATAAAGAAGAGGCTTTCAAGAAGATTATAGAGGAACGACTGAAACAAAAGGGTAATCTTAAATACACTCTTGTTTATGTTCCAGAAGGCAATGAAGCAGAACAAGAAACTTATACTTTCGCAGAACAAGATCGAATAGCTTCATTGGACACAGATCATCTTATTGATCAATACACTCAGATTATTAGAGACACAGACGAACGTACAACTGTCAGGGAATTCACTTCTGATTCCAAAGATAGGGACACAATGCTCAAACAATTTGCGGACGGAGAATTGGATGTTTTGACCTCAATGAAATGCTTGGATGAAGGTGTTGATGTTCCACGAAGCGAGATGGCCATTTTCTGCTCGAGTACAGGAAATCCGAGACAATTCATTCAACGGAGGGGACGAATACTTAGGACTCATCCAGATAAACACATGGCTGTCATTCATGACTTGGTTGTTGCTCCCATTATCAATGGATCAAAATTGTCAATTAATGTTGAAAGAAACCTTCTAAGAAATGAATTGAAACGCGTACAAAACTTTGCGCTTTTATCAGACAACAGCAGTGATAGCTTTAACGAATTAGATGATGTTATCAGATATTACGGATTATCAATATTCGATGTGTAAATAATTAATAAGATATGAAAAAACTTGATACTAATTATGACAGGTTATTAGCTTCTGTCATTGAAAATGCCCAGTTAGTAAAATTAGGAAATTATAATCCAAGTGATTATGAGTCTTTAGATGATGCGCTCTCCTCTGACAATCCGGTGGTTAAAGCCATTGCTATGCTAATAATAAGCGGAAATAAGTCGGAGACGCAAATTTACAATGAAATAAGCAACTACCTTATAAACAACTTGTAAAGTTATGATAATAAAAAAAATAACAATCAAAAACTTTCGTAGTTATTACGGAGAGAACGAGTTCGAATTGAAAGACGGGTTAACTCTTATCATCGGTGACAATGGTGATGGAAAGACAACATTCTTTGAAGCACTGGAATGGCTCTTCAATACAAGTACAGAAGATGTACGGAAAAGCAATATCTCTGCTAAACGCAGAAAAGAACTCGGCAATGGCGATTCTGATGAGACTAAAGTCGCCATTGTGTTTGAGCATGAAGACGGAGACAAGATAGTGGAGAAGTCCTACCGATTCACAAATGAGAATGGTAATATAATCACAAGCGATTTCAATTTCAAAGGTTATGAATGCTATGGAGCGGAGCGTTCTTTGACCGATGGTAAATCACTGTTGGATCGCTGCTTTGATTATGACATGCGACGATATTGCCTGTTTAAAGGTGAGAACGAGTTAAACGTCTTTGAAAACGATACTGCCTTGAAGTCATTGGTTGCAAAATTTTCTGATATAAGGGAGTTCGACAAATACGTTGGCTTATCAAAAACCTTAGAGGAAAAGTCGGATAGAAATTACAAGCGAGAATTGAAGAAAGACTCCAAAACACGGGAAGAAGCAAATCAGTTAGATAAGAGTATAGAAGAGTTGAAAGACAAGATTTCAACCGCCGAAAAGGATTTGAAGAAACAACAGCAAGTGTCTGATGATTTCAATGTGCGCATTGAGGATTTGGCTAATAGTGATGAAGTTCGCACGAAATATAAACAGATACAAAACAGATTGGCTACTCTTCACGAGAAGAGAGCTCATGCAGCAAACCTGAGCAATGTTAACTATAACCACAAACTTCTTGATGACCTCTGGATTCTTTGTGCTTTCCCTGATATCCTTAAGACTTATCAAATGAAAGTGTCAGGTGCTAATCGACAAAGACGCCGGATGAATGATGCGTATATTGAAGAGCGAGGGAGACTGAAAGGCAAGAAAGAAACCTTGGCAGAGATAACAAAGAAGCAAAAAGAAGGCCCCGAGCTGGATTGGGATATCCCTGGTCCTCAAGTCCTTGAAGAGATGATACAGGACCACCGTTGCAAAATCTGCGGGCATGAAGCTCCAGAGGGTAGTCCAGAGTTGGAATACATGAAGCAACGCTTGGCTAACTATTACAAGCATCTTGAAGATAAAAGCAAGCAGATTGATGATCAGGTGGAAGAGGCAGAAAAGCCTTTGTTTAAGTTCAACTATTTAAATGAACTCAGATCTCTGAGTACCAGTTTGAGTGGAGAAAGACAACACGAACTTACTCAACTCAAAAATACAATCAGTGACAATATTCAGTTCATTGCATCCCGTAAAGAGGAACTCGCAAGATATGATGAGCAGATTGAAGAAATGGAAAATGATAAGAAGAATTTGCTCATTCAGGCGAATTTGTCAGAAAGCTTAATTGATAAGGATATTAAGGACTTACGTGGCTATTTCCAGCAGAAGCAATTAGCTGACGAAGAAATTTATCGTCTCAAATCGGATATCAAAACATGGACGGAAGAAAAGGACGAAAAAGAACTTGAATATTCTAATCTCAAGCCAAACACAGGGATGGGTAAGGTCTATGAGAGAGTGCATCAAGTGCTACAAACTATCATGAAGGCATTTATTCTTGCCCGTAAAAATAACCTTCGCCATTTTATAGATGAATTGACCGAACATGCAAACATATATCTGTCGAAACTGAATGCTGGCGATTTTCATGGTGAAGTACATATTGATGTGCGTGAAGATGACAAGGCTCGTATTTATCTAATCTCGAATGGTGAGAGAATAATGGATCCTAATGGAGCTCTAAAAACTACAATGTACATGTCAGTTCTTTTTGCCATTTCTGATATTACAACTCAGAAACGAGAGGACGATTATCCTCTTATTTTCGATGCTCCTACGTCTTCATTTGGAGAAGTTAAAGAAGATTTATTCTACAATATTATTGATAGTATTAACAAACAATGCATCATTGTCACAAAAGATCTCCTCATCAAGGACGAAGACACGAATACAAGTCGAATCGACGAGAAAAAGCTCTCAAATTTAAAATGTTCTGTTTATCGTATTAAAAAGGAGTCTGGCTTTGACAGTAATGACATAACTACGATTAGCACAAAAGTTGAACGAATAAAATAATATAGATAGAATGAAAGATAGTTTGTTTACGTTATTCGGGAAACGTAACCCTGAATATGAAATTCAATATGACGATTCCATAGTAAAATTGTTTAGCGACTATGGGAGGGGAAGTAATAGTGGCTCTTCAGATAGAGCTAAAATATTAGGAGCTGGCTATGAGGTTTATATTATGGCATTTTTTATTGGTCTTTACTCTGACAAGAAATTACCTTTAACCACAGATTCCTCCAAAAAGAAAATCCTGGGACAACCGATTATGTATTGGGGCAACCAAGAGAACAGAAAAGACAGAAAGTCTTATAATAAAATTGTTGACTATATTTTCGTCGCTTTAGTGGCTAAAACCGATATCAAGTTTATGGAACTTGAAAAGGGAGATATAACCGCTCGCTCTGTTGTTGACCAGCTAATTAAGAACATGGAGGAATATGCTAATTATGGTTTTGCATACATGCTTGAAAAGCTTGATGATAACCCTGGGTACTTTTATAACAATGAGGCATTCTTGAATATTTTCACTTCTCTCATTCCGAAACATATAGAAGACAAAGCAACATG
>JBMNUW010000011.1:0-34655 GCA_050946475.1 Prevotella sp. | reverse complement strand
ACTTTTGACATTAAATCCTAGCATTTTGATTATCGGCCGCTGTTTTTGCTCTTTGAATATCCCGCTTCGACTTTGACTTGGTAACCATCCATACTCCGGAGAAGACAAGGATAATGGCCAATGCCTGGGCAAAGGTAAAGACGCCGATGCCAGCCAAAACACTGGCTATCACAGAAACCACAGGTTGCACATAATTATAGATGCTTACCACCGTCGGGCGCAACACGCGCTGACTGACGATGGAAAGAAGATAGCAGACAAAAGTACCGATGACTACCACATAAGCCGTTTCCAGCCAATTGACAGCACTTATGGAAGTCCATGGCAGACGCGCAACATGACCTGCCGTAAAAGGACAGATATAAAACGTGGCAAAGGTGAACATCCATTTGTTTACAGTGATGGGGTCATAACGGCGTACTAACGGATTAAACAGACTAAGATAGAGAGCAAAAGATAACTGAGCTCCCAGACACATCAAGTCTCCACGAATATCCCCTACTTTGCCGCTCGCTGCCGATGCACTGGAGAGCACAAGAACCAGAGCTCCGATGAATCCAAGTGCTACACCACCGGCTTTCTTCCAGGTGATGGGTTCTTTAAGTATAAGGAAAGAGAGCACCATTGCGAAAATGGGCATTGAGGTGGTAACAATACTGGCATTAATAGGCGAAGTGTAACCGATGCCAATGGTGAAAAGGCACTGATTGGTGACAATGCCGAAAATGGCGGCAATGGCAAATAAAAATATATCACGAGGAGGCACTCGCTGACTCTTGACGAAGAGAGAACTGACCCAGAAAAGCAGGGCTGCACCTGACACACGAAAGCTGACGATAGAAATACTGTCCACTCCACCC
Source organism: Prevotella sp. (assembly GCA_050946475.1). GTDB lineage: Bacteria > Bacteroidota > Bacteroidia > Bacteroidales > Bacteroidaceae > Prevotella. The sequence continues at coordinate 33,795 of JBMNUW010000011.1, read as the reverse complement.
ATGATAGCATCCTTGGTAATAGGGGCCATGAATCCCCAAAAGACCTCAGCGGTGAACATACTGAGATGGGAAAGAAGGGGTATGCGATTTGTCTTATTCATTGTTAGTTTACTGAATACCTTACGCAGAAGTCATCGGTGTTCTGAAAGACGGCAGAATTGGCCGAAATCACTCTGTGACGTGCAAAGTTACGAAAATTATTACCTAAAAAGACTCACGGAAAGAAGAAATTCACTATATTTGTATGCGACTATATGAACTTGCACCCGGAAAATTCTAACGCCATAAATGATTCACCGTCGGACGGTGCAATCGATTATTTATTTCCGCAGTTTTGTTCATCGCACAAACCTAATTATGAACATGAATTAATCTTCGTCGTCATGAAAAAATTCGCCGAATATATCAAGCAGATTGAAATCGATTCGCTTTGGAGCGGTCGGAAGCACATTCTTTGGAACCTCGACCGGAAGGTGAACATTCTCAGTGGTGTGAACGGAGTTGGCAAGAGTACCATTATAAATAAGGTGGTGAAAGGTCTCGGACAGGGTGGCGACTTCTCAAGTCATCTGATTAAAGGCGTGCACTTGAAAGTGGAGCCTGAGGACGCCACGACCATCCGCTTCGACATCATCCGCTCATTCGACCGGCCACTCGTCAATGCCGAAACGCTGACGAAAGTCGACCTGAGTCTCGCGACCGAACTCGACTGGCAGCTCTACCGTCTGCAACGCAAGTATCTCGACTATCAGGTAAACATCGGAAACCGCATCATTTCCGTATTGCAAAACGGAGGTCCTGACAGCGCCGAGCGAGCAAAAGAACTGTCACGGCCCAAGAAAGAGTTTCAGGATATTCTGGACGACCTCTTCGCCGATACTGGTAAGAAAATTATCCGCACGGAGAACGAAATACGATTCTCTCAGATAGGTGAGACCCTCCTGCCCTATCAACTCTCCAGCGGCGAAAAACAAATCCTGGCTATTCTGCTAACCGTCCTCGTAGAAGATCTGCAGGACTACGTACTCTTCATGGATGAACCGGAAGTGAGCCTCCACGTAGACTGGCAAAAACAACTCATCGACCTCATACTACGTCTCAACCCCAACGTACAGATTATCCTTACCACTCACAGTCCTGCAGTCATCATGAATGGATGGATGGACCGAGTAACAGAAGTGAGCGACATCACCGACCAAAACCTGAAGTAGAAAGGAGATGTCATGGGAAGAAGACTGAAGGACAACATCACCTCACAATACATCAGTGCTGCCAACCGTCTCAACTCCAAGTCGGCACGGCGCAAGGTGGTGGCCTATGTGGAGAGCTACGACGACGTGTTCTTCTGGCGTTCCATTCTGAGCCAGTTTGAGACAGACCGCCTGTATTTTGAGGTGATGCTCCCCTCGCGTCTCGACCATCTCAACCGCGGCAAGAAAGCAGTGCTCATGAGTCTGCTCGCCGGGAAGACAGGCGAGGACCTCATTGCCTGTGTCGATGCCGACTACGATTATCTCATACAGGGAGCCTCTGAAACCTCTGAGGAGGTCTGCCACAATCCCTACGTGTTCCACACCTATGCCTACGCCATAGAAAATCTGCAATGCTATGCGCCCTCGCTTCACGATGTCTGCGTAGCCGTGACGCTCAACGACAAGCAGGTCTTCAATTTTGAAGATTTCTTCGCCCGCTTCTCCGAGGTCATCTATCCCCTCTTTGTCTGGAACATTTGGTTTTACCGCAAACAGAAATACGGTGCCTTCACGCTGACCGACTTTCTGAAAGTCATTGAGGTAGGCAATGTTCAATGGAACCGCACAGAACAGGCTTTGGGACGGCTGAGAAACAAGGTGCAAACGAAATTACGGCAATTGCAACGCGATTATCCGGAGGCCAAGGAGGACTGGCAGGAGATGAAAAGCAGTCTGGCATCATTGGGTGTTACGACTGATAACGTCTATCTCTATATCCAAGGGCATCATCTCTTCGACAAAGTGGTGGTGCCGCTGCTGTTCAAAGTATGCGACAGACTGGTTCGCGACCGTGAACAGGAAATTAGTCGGCAAAGCGTACATGCAACTCAACGGCGCAACGAACTGAGTTGCTATCAGAACAGCGTGACCGACCTCACCACCATGCTCAAGAAGAACATCGGATTCATGCGTTCACCTCAATATCAGCAAATCAAGAAAGACCTGGAAAAACTGTTTAATGCATAATTGGGCTAATGCTGCTTATGCTATGAAGTATTTCATCGCAATAGAAGATTCAAGAGCAACATTCTTCGTATGTTTTTAAGAAGTTCGGATTGACATCAATCTATTGCCATGCAACAAGAGAATAAATACAAAGCCGTATCCTTCTCCATAAAAGAGTAGGATACGGCTTTTCCATGATAATCTTATCTAAAAACTAATTACTACAAGAAGCCTGAATTTCTACTTAATAATGTTGACAGAATTAGATTCCGGTCTTCAGAGTATTACTCCAGACCTGCACCCTAATCCTGCCAGAGCCTTCACACCAACTGAGGTACGAAGGAGGAGATGATGAGTACCACGATGCCGGTAATAAGCACGGTAATAGTGCGACGACTGCAACCTTCCCACTCCTTGAGAATGATGCCCCAGACATTTGAAAAGACCACATTGAGGGCCATCAAGATGCAGAAGGCAAACGTAAGGAGTGACGGTGAAGACGTAAGGAAGCCTTTGCCCAAGGAGAGACCGAAGAACTGAGAATACCACAGTGCTCCAGCCAGCAGACAGAACACCAGGTTATTCCCCCAAACAGATCCCTTAGCATAATCTCCCCATGTATGATTGTGACTATTCTGGTAGAAGCAGTAGACTGCATTAGTCACAAAACCGCCTAACGTCACCAGGAAAGTAGCCGGAAGTGTAGCGAACATCGGGTCAACACCTTCAAACCGCAAATCCTGTCCCTGATAGAGACCGATATTAAAGCAGGCACTCATGAAGCCGGCAAGCAAGGCAACAGCAATTCCTTTGGGGAAGTTGAAGTCTTTCACTGCTTTCCGCTTTTCCTCATCACTGAGTCCTTGCGACTTCAGATGACCTGCCCAACCAATGATGGCAATACCCACAAGGGTGACCACCACTCCGAAGACCACGGAAAACGTGATGTCACTGGCATGTCCCGTGAAGAGAGGGGCCAGAATCGTACCGAGTCCGGCGCAGGTGCCAAGTGCTATTGACTGCCCGAGAGCCACGCCAAGGTAACGCATGGACAGGCCGAATGTAAGACCGCCAACGCCCCAAAGCACACCGTAGAAAATCGTCATAGCAACAGCTTGCGTATCCATGGCAAAGAGCTCTGTCAAGCTGTGACCAGAGGGCACAGCCAGCAGTGCACCGAGAAACGGCAACAACAGCCACGCGAAGACTCCCTGCACAATCCAATAGCTTTCCCACGACCAATCTTTAATCTTGTTGATGGGAACGTAGCAACTCGACTGGCAGAAAGCCCCCACGGCGATAATAAGTAGTCCGATAATGATGTCCATGACTTTTATCTCTTGGAGAGGACCTCTTTCTCATACTGTTCCACATCAGCGATATAGTCCTCGCCTACGGGCACATTATTCTTGAGGTTGAAATAGTCATAAACAGCACCGAAAGGCAATGTCTTAGCCTCTTCAAGCAGGGCCAGCCGCTCAAAGAACTTGCCTTCGTCCTCATATTTGCGCAATAAAGTAAGCGGCTCTACCAAAGCCTGAAGCAGACTCTTCTGAGCTGCACGCACACCAACGATATAGGCTCCGATACGGTTAATGCTGGCATCAAAATAGTCGAGACCGATATGAGCACGGTCCAAAGCATCGGCACGCACGAGCTCGGAGAAGAGGTTGCGAGTGTTGTCGTCGAAAAGTGTCACATGGTCGGAATCCCAATGCATGGGACGAGACACGTGAAGCATCAATTCCGGTACGAAGAGAAGCAGAGAACTGATAGCATCGCTCACGTTTTCCGTGGGCTCATAGTGACCGGTATCAAGAGTATAGATAACGTTGTTCTTTGCACAATAGCCAGCGTAGAAATCGTGCGAGCCCACGGTGTAGGCTTCCAGTCCGATGCCGAAAAGCTTAGCTTCCAGGCAGGTTTTCATATCGGGCAGCTTCTCAGAAAGAATGTCGTCAAGACTTTCCTTGAGAATTTGACGATAGCGCAGTTTCTCCACCGTGTAGTCCTTTGAACCGTCGTGTATCCAGATATTCATGATACAGGGATCACCCTGAGCCTTTCCCATAGCGTCGGCTATGCGGCGACAGCGCTTAGTGTGCTCTATCCAGAAGTCACGGATAGACTTATCAGGGTTGCTCAGCGTGAGATTTCCACTCTTGGGATGAGAGAAACTTGTGGAGTTGAAGTCCAATTTCATGTTATGCTCCTTGGCCCAGTCCATCCAACCTTGGAAGTGACGCACCTCTACTTGATCGCGGTCAACGAACTTTCCGCCAAATTCACCATAGGTTTCATGAAGATTCAATCTGAACTTTCCTGCAAGCAGCGAAGTCACTTTTTCGATGTCCTGTCTCAGCTCATCGATATTACGAGCTCTGCCAGGATAGTTACCTGTGGTTTGAATGCCTCCCGAAGCGGCTACATTACGCTCAAATCCCACCACATCGTCGGCCTGCCAGCAATGAAGAGAGATTGGGGTCTGCTCAAGGGTAGCGATGGCCTTATCAGTGTCCACCCCAAGGGTAGCATAACGTTCTTTGGCAATCGCGTAGTTCTTTTCAATGGTTTCAGTTTTCATAATTGTATATTTTAATTGTTTATATTGGATTTAAATTATAGTAAACGTTTTTCGGTCATTTTGCCAGTCACCTTACCAACCAATCAGTCATTCTTTTTGCGACGTTATGGCGAGGTAACGGTCGTAAGCTGCATCCCAGCTTTCTCGGTCGGTCGGTTCGAAGCGCTTGGGAGAGACCGAAGCAGCCACCACTGATCGCATTTCCCAAATGTCGCTCACGGCGCCGGCAGCCTTGGCCTGCAACATAATGTTGCCGATAGCCGTGGCCTCCTGAGGACCAGCCAGCACCGGAATGCCACAGGCGTTGGCAGTGAACTGGTCGAGATATTCATTTACAGAACCGCCGCCGATGATATGGAGTACATTTAAGTCGACGGATGCGAAACTGCGAAGCCAGCCAAACACCTGTCGATAGCGCAATGCCAGCGAGTCGAATATGCAGCGACAATAGGCTGCAGGACTCTCGGGAACAGGCTGTCCCGTGCGTCGACAATAATCATCAATAGCTTGCTGCATACAAGTGGGATTGGCAAATGCGGGATCGTCGGGATTGATGATGCTCCGGAATGCAGGTTGGACTATAGCCTTGCGTTGCAGTTCGATATGTTTCAAATCCTTTAATCTGTTTTCAATCAAATCGGGCTTGCCGGCCAATTCCGCCTCTATCTTTTCTTTCCATTCTCTGCGACAGCATTCATAAATCCACATACCACAGATGTTTTTCAGGAATCTAGTGGTATTCTCTATGCCACCCTCGTTGGTAAAGTTGAGCTGAAGACTCTCCTTATTTATAATTGCCTTCTGAGTCTCTATGCCCATCAGGCTCCATGTACCGGAACTGAGATAGGCAAAATGACTGTCAGCTGCCGGAACAGCAGCAACAGCAGAAGCTGTATCATGACCAGCCACAGCCACTACAGGTATATCCGACAAACCAGTAAGACGTTGTACCTGAGGTGTAAGGTTACCCACAACGGTGCCTGGACGAACCATCGGACCGAACTGGTCACGTTGCAATCCAAGAACTTTCAAAAGGTCTTCATCTAAGTCGTGAGTAAAAGGATTGAGCAGTTGCGAAGTAGACGCTACTGTACTTTCGCAGACAACTTTTCCGGTGAGAAGATAGCTCAAGGCATCGGGCACGAACAAAATGTGACGAGCATTACGCAGGGCCACATTACCGTCTCGACGCAACTGATAAAGCTGGAAGAGACTGTTAAAGTTCATAAACTGTATGCCCGTTTTCTTGTATACCTCCTCACGAGGCATTGCCTCTCGGAAAAAGACATCCATCGTACCTTCAGTGTGTGGATCGCGATATGCCACAGGGTTCGCAACAACTTGACCGTCGTCACCTATGCATACGAAATCGCAGCCCCAAGTGTCTATACCAACGCTCTCAATGGGCACATGCAGACTGGCCACACGACGCAAGCCTACAATAACCTCACGAAAGAGAGCATAAATGTCCCAATAGACATGTTTACCCATCGTAATGAGATGGTTGTCAAAACGGGTGAGTTCTTTCAACTCCAAATGTCCATTTCCGAGTGTCCCCAGAATGGTTCTACCACTGGTGGCTCCCAAGTCCACCGCAAAAAAGTACTTGTTCTCTTTCATTTTTAATAAATAGTAGTCGTTTCTTTAGTTTTTGCAAAGTTAAGTTTAATCACGTCACATAGGCACGATTATTTGATTTTTGGTCCCAACGATTTGAGAAAACGATACTTTTTTAATCATCTTTTCTAATTTTTCCAATGATTTTTTCTTACATTTGCAGGTGGAAAACTAATTCAACATTCATTCTAGAGCAACATGCAAATCAGCAAATACTTGGTGGCTTCGCCTCACGACCAGTTATGGGGCCTTACTGTAAGCACCGTGGGCCAAGACGAACTGGCTCCCGGCGATGAATATCCTACACGAGGTCATGCCGACGGCTATTATTTCGACGTGGAGCGCGGTCGAACACTCAACGAATATCAACTACTCTATCTCGTAGAGGGAGAAGGCATCTTCCGATCCGCCTCGGTACCAGAGGCCAAGCTACATGCAGGTGACCTTTTCCTGCTCTTTCCCGGCGAATGGCATACCTATCATCCGCTTGAATCTTCCCGTTGGAAAAGCTATTGGATTGGCTTCAAGGGCAAAAATATGGACGACCGTGTAAAAGCCGGTTTCCTCTTTCCGCTGAAACCTGTATATCATGTTGGCTTCTCCGCCGAAATTGTCCGTTTATATGAAAGCGCACTTAAAACGGCACAAGAAGAAGCTCCTTTTGCACAACAGACACTGGCCGGTATTGTGAATCACCTTGTGGGACTGATGTATTCGCTGAAACGCAATAACGATCTTAACAGCCACTACGGACATCTTGACATGGTAAACCATGCCCGTCTGCGCATCAGACAAAGCCTGGAAGAAGATCTCTCCATTCAGCAAATAGCCAAAGAACTGGGTACTAGCTACAGTAATCTGCGCAAACTCTTCAAGGAATACACCGGAGTATCTCCTGCCCTCTATCAGCAAGACTTAAGACTACAGCGAGCCAAGGAACTACTTACCACCACCAATCTCAGCATCAAGCAAGTGGCTTACAGGCTTTGCTTTGAATCGCCTGACTACTTCTCCACGAAGTTCAAGAACAAGACAGGACTGAAGCCCAGCGAATTCAGGGAGCAGATGCATTGAAAGGCAATATTGTTTCCACATATATTCAGGCGATAACATAATATAATAAATAAAGGTCTTCATTTATTTAGAGACTACTTTTTTATTATTGACAAGTAAAATGACATAAGGCGCCTCGACAAGTAATCATTAAAAGGTTGTCTTATGTTATTTCCTATAGGTTACACTCTTTTGAATTACCCCATCATTAAGGTTAGTTTTCTTAGACATATAATGGATTTTGTTCCTTTCTAAAAGTATGATTTCGATTGCAACGGACAGACATACCACATTTGTGGTAGACGAAATGCCCCAATTATGTGATTCCCGCCTATGGATTTTCGCAGTAACTTTGCAGCAGAAATAATAACAAGAATAAACCATTAAAAGAAAGGACAAGATCATGAGCAAGAATCAGAAACTCCATTTCGAGACACTCCAGTTGCATGTAGGTCAGGAACAAGCCGACCCGGCTACTGATTCACGTGCCGTACCAATCTATCAAACTACGTCCTACGTATTTCACAACTCGCAGCACGCTTCTGATCGTTTCCATCTGAAAGATCCTGGAAACATCTATGGTCGTCTGACTAATTCCACGCAGGGCGTCTTTGAAGACCGTGTAGCAGCCCTCGAAGGAGGCGTCGGCGGACTTGCCGTTGCTTCTGGTGCAGCAGCCGTGACCTACGCCATCACCAATGTTGCCTTCGCCGGCGACCATGTTGTAGCAAGCAAGACCATTTACGGAGGTACTTATAACCTTCTGGCTCACACCTTGTCTAAATATGGCATCAGCTCTACCTTCGTAGACCCAGACAACTACGAAGAAATCGAAAAAGCTATCCAGCCTAACACCAAACTCGTTTACATTGAGACGCTGGGAAACCCCAACTCCAACATCAGTGACATTGAGCGCACTGCCGACATCGCTCACCGTCACGGCATTCCATTGCTCATCGACAACACCTTCGGTACTCCTTACCTGATTAGGCCCATTGAGCACGGAGCTGACATCGTGGTACATTCCGCCACTAAGTTCATCGGTGGTCACGGGTCGTCACTCGGAGGCGTCATCGTAGACGGTGGCACTTTCAACTGGAAGAAGAATCCGGAAAAGTTCCCTGGATTCAACCAGCCTGACCCATCCTATCATGGACTCGTCTTCGGCGACCTGCCCGCTCCCTTTGTCACTCGTGTTCGTGCCCTGATCCTGCGCGATGAAGGTGGTGCCATCTCACCTTTCAACGCTTGGATTTTACTCCAAGGACTGGAAACTCTGAGTCTGCGCGTAGAGCGCCATGTTTACAACACGCTGAAAGTTATCGATTATCTGAAGACACAGCCCAAGGTGAAGAAAATCAATCACCCCTCACTGCCCGACCACCCCAACCACGATCTTTATCAGCGCTACTTCCCCAATGGTGCAGGCAGTATCTTTACCTTCGAAATTGAGGGCGGGCAAGAGGCAGCATTCAAGTTCATTGACAACTTGAAGATTTTCTCACTGCTGGCCAATGTAGCTGATGTGAAGTCACTCGTTATTCATCCTCTCTCCACCACTCACTCAGAACTGAGCACAGAAGAGGCTGCCGACCAGGGTATCTACCCCTCTACCATCCGTTTGAGCATCGGTACGGAACACTACGAAGATCTCATTGCCGACCTCGACCAGGCTTTTGCTAAGATATAATGCTTAAAACCCGGCGGCGGTTTCGTTTCTCCACGCAGCTCGGCTGCGTGGTCTTCGCTCAGAACAGCCAGCCCGCTCGTAAAGCTATATTTTATCGCCAACAACACAAACACATTAAATAAAATAATAACATTAAAAAATAATATTATGGCTAGAATATTCAAACAAGTGTCTGACCTGATTGGTCACACTCCCTTAGTGGAACTCGGAAAATACTCTAAGAATCAAGGACTTGATACTCCAATTATCGCCAAGGTAGAATTCTTTAATCCCGGTGGCAGCGTGAAGGACCGTATTGCCCTGGCCATGGTGGAGGATGCTGAAAAGAAAGGTATTCTCAAACCAGGAGCTACCATCATTGAGCCTACCAGCGGCAACACAGGCGTAGGACTGGCACTTGTATCGGCAGTCAAGGGCTACCACCTTATCCTCACCATGCCCGAAACCATGAGCGTTGAGCGTCGCAACCTCGTCAAGGCCTACGGTGCAGAAGTACGACTCACCAGTGGCAAAGACGGAATGCCTGGTGCCATTAAGGCTGCCAATGAGCTGCGCGACTCCATCCCCGGTTCCGTAATCCTTGGTCAGTTCGATAATCCTGCAAACCCTCAGCGTCACTATGAGACCACGGGGGTGGAAATCTGGGACGACACTGACGGCAAGATTGACATTTTTGTGGCAGGCGTCGGCACGGGCGGAACCATCTCCGGTATCGGCAAGCGACTCAAGGAGAACAATCCCAACGTGAAGGTTGTAGCTGTGGAGCCTGCCACTTCACCCGTTCTCAACGGTGGAAAACCCGGTCCTCACAAGATTCAGGGAATCGGTGCCGGATTCATTCCCAAGACTTACGATGCCAGCGTCATCGACGAAGTGCTGGATATTGACAACGATGCCGCCATCCTTGCAGGTCGCCAACTGGCCCAGCAGGAAGGACTGCTCGTAGGCATTTCCTCAGGTGCAGCAGTAGTGGGTGCCGTACAGCTGGCCAAGCGCCCGGAGAACAAAGGTAAGAAGATTGTAGCACTGCTCCCTGACACTGGTGAGCGTTATCTCTCAACGGTGCTCTACGCTTTCGAAGAGTATCCACTGTAAACAGGGACATTATAATCTTAAACGGATATGCAAGTCATCTTTCAAGCCGCATGCCGTTGATGAGATAAATGAAAAAGGCCCTTCTGCACGACAATTATGTGTAGAAGGGCCTTCTTTTGTCAAAAAGTTCCAAGAGATATAAGAAAAATAGAAATGTATTTCGAATTATTCAAGACAAGAACAAAGGAAAATAGCAATTTTCGGGTCGCAAATGACAATAAGTTATTGTAACTTTGCACTTGAAACAAGACGAGTACCTATTTCACATCATCTCGTTATTATTTGATGGGGAAGAAAATTCCGACTGTCGTTTTGGCAACTCTCGAGAGTTAAACTGAAAATATCAGCATGAGTATTATGAAAGAGGAAAATATCATCAAAACAAAATTCTACGAGTCGCCATGCGGCCCGCTGAAACTAGGCTCGTGCGATAACAAACTATGTCTCTGTGACTGGCAAGTTGGAAGACACAGTGAGCTGGTTGAAAAACGACTGGAAAGAATGCTGAAAGCAAAATTTGCAGATGGTACTTCTACCGTCATAGAAAACACTATGGAACAACTTGATGAGTTCTTTGCAGGAAATCGCACCAAGTTTGATTTGCCTCTATTATTAGCAGGCACAGACTTTCAGAAATCGGTATGGAAAGAATTGTTGAAAATTCCTTTTGGTCAGACATGTTCTTACAGAGAGATAGCTCAACGAATGGGAGTGCCAAAGGCCGTCCGGGCTGTTGCCAATGCCAACGGCACAAACTCGATATCCATTATCATTCCGTGTCATCGAGTTATCGGCAGTGACCATTCTTTGACTGGCTATGCAGGCGGTCTGGAAACAAAACGAGCTCTGCTGAAGTTGGAGAAAAGTATCTCCATGAAATCATCATTACGATTCTAGTGGAATGAAAGAGACGCAGGACGAAATATATTACAAACGTATTGCCGAAGCCATTCGCTTCATACGAGATAATCGCAAAGAGCAACCTCGACTGGAAGCCATGGCTGCAGCTGTTAACATGAGCCCGTTCCATTTTCAGCGCATCTTCAAACAGTGGGCTGGAATTACTCCGAAACATTTCCTTCAATATCTCGATATAGAATATGCGAAACGTATTCTAAAAAAGACACATGCTTCATTGTTTGACACAGCAGTGAAAGTCGGATTGTCCGGGACGAGCAGGCTACATGACATGTTCATCAAAATAGAAGGTATGACTCCGGGTGAATATAAAAACGGCGGGGAGAATCTTTTAATCAATTATAGTTTTTCCGTAACACCTTTCGGAGACATTTTAATCGCATCAACTCCAAGAGGAATATGCAGTATGGAATTCGCTGATGACCACCAACAGGCTTTTACATCTCTAAGAAAGAAGTTTCCGCGAGCAAGCTTCCGACAAATGTCTGACAACTTACAACAGAACGCCTTATCCATTTTCACACTGGACTGGAAAGATTTGAAACAGATAAAACTGCATCTGAAAGGTACGGCTTTTCAAATAAAGGTATGGGAGACATTATTGAAAATCCCTATGGGTGGAATGACCTCCTATAAAGATATAGCCGCTAATATTAATCATCCACATGCCTGTCAAGCGGTTGGTTCAGCAGTGAGCAAGAATCCCGTCGCATTTCTCATACCCTGCCATCGTGTTATCCGTGCAACGGGAGAAATCGGAAATTATCATTGGGGAGATTCTCGCAAAATGGCTATTCTTGGTTGGGAAGCAGCAAAAACAACACAAAAAACGCATAATTCATAATACATTATAGGCTTTTAAGGATGTCCGACAGGTTTGGAAAATCCTTTCAATGCCATAAACCTAATATGCATCAAGAATTATGCGTCTTTAATCGTTACCACATTATCACTGCGCAGCCATTCGGGTTGGGGGCCGGCACGAGGCCGGCAACCCTGCAAGAGCTACCGGTGAGGACGAATTAATATTATCATCGCGTCAGCCCAATTATGCATTATGAATTATGAATTAGAGCTTGTTTCCTTCTTTAGGGAACACAATGGTAGGCTTGAATGTTTTGGCCTCCTCAAAGTCCATAAGGGCGTAGGAAATGATAATGACGGTGTCACCGACCACAACCTTGCGTGCAGCAGCGCCATTGAGGCAAATGCAACCCGACCCACGTTCCCCTTTAATAATGTAGGTTTCGAAACGCTCGCCGTTGTTATTGTCCACTATCTGTACACGCTCACCGGCAATCATGTTGGCGGCATCCATCAAGTCTTCGTCGATGGTAATGCTGCCCACATACTGCAGGTTCGCATCGGTGACAGTGACATTGTGCAGTTTACTCTTTAGAACTTGAATTTGCATTATTTCTTGTTTTCTTTGTCCGAAGAAGCCTCCTCGGGAGATTTGTATTTGATATGGTCAATCAGCCGGATAGGAGTCTTACCGCAATAAACAGTAATGCAGCCAACGACATAATCACTGTCAGCCCAGTCGTTGACATCCAGCAAGGTATTGCCGTCCACAATCTCGAAATACTCTACATCAAGGCCTTCCACTGCGTTAATCTGCTCTACCACCCAGTCATGAGTTTCCTTTACCGAATGACTCTTGGCATAATCCACACTGGCTTTCAAGGCTTTGTAGATATTAGGAGCAATGGCACGCTCATCGGGAGCGAGCAACGTATTGCGTGAACTCTTGGCCAGTCCGTCGGCATCACGAACAATGGGACATTCCACAATTTTCACTCTCTTGCCATAGCCGATATAGTCTACCAGACGTTTCACCACAGCAATCTGCTGCCAGTCTTTCTCGCCAAAATAGGCGCGATCAGGTTTTACAATGTAGAACAGCAGGCTTACCACCTGGCAAACGCCGTTGAAATGACCGGGACGCTTGGCACCTTCCATTACGGTAGTCTGTGGAGGAAACTCAAAGTGACGGGTATCTGGCGTAGGATACATTTCCTCCACTGAGGGAGCAAAGACATACTGGGCTCCACAATCCTCGCAGAGTTTGCAGTCAGCATCAAGTGTGCGCGGATAGCGCTCCAAATCGCCTTTGTCGTTGAATTGAGTTGGATTAAGGAATATCGACACCACAGTGGCGCCGTTTTCCTTTACGCTTCTCCTAATCAGGGAAGCATGACCTTCATGGAGCGCACCCATTGTGGGCACCAGTCCCACTTCCTTGCCTTCCTTGCGGACAAGGAACAGTTCGTTCTGAAGATCAACGATTGTTCTGAATACTTTCATCGTGTCTAATACATTAAACAAATGCAAAGTAACTACTTTTTTGGCAATTCAGCAAGAAATCCTCCGGAAATTTATCTTCGGACCTCTAATCCCGCCACTGGCCGACAAGTGCATTTGGAAAATAAAAATCAAAATTCTTTTCCTTTCTTCCCCATATATTCGGGATTTTTATGTAAATTTGCAATGATTCATACTTTTGTAAAACTCAATCCTTACCCGATAATAAATGGACGACGATAAGACCATAGAACAAGACAAAAATATAAATCCAAAAACTGACAACGACGAATTGCAAAACGATGAGCACAGCGACTACAAGCCCGTCGACCGATTCGACGCTTCAGCCGTGCACCATCTGTCGGGAATGTACAAAAACTGGTTTCTCGATTATGCCAGCTATGTCATCCTCGAGCGTGCCGTACCTAGCATTGAAGACGGACTGAAGCCTGTGCAACGTCGCATACTCCACTCAATGAAGCGGATGGACGACGGACGCTATAACAAGGTGGCCAACATTGTGGGCTACACCATGCAGTTTCACCCCCATGGTGATGCCTCCATCGGCGATGCTCTCGTGCAACTGGGACAAAAGAACCTGCTCGTTGACACGCAAGGCAACTGGGGTAACATTCTAACAGGCGACAGGGCGGCTGCACCTCGATATATCGAAGCCCGACTGTCAAAGTTTGCTCTTGACGTAGCTTTCAATCCCAAAACCACAGAGTGGCAACTCAGCTACGACGGGCGCAACAAGGAACCTATCGCTCTCCCGGTGAAGTTCCCGTTACTACTGGCACAGGGAGCTGAAGGCATCGCCGTAGGTTTGAGTTCAAAGGTTCTGCCCCACAACTTCAATGAACTGTGCGATGCTGCCGTGAGTTATCTCAAGGGAGAGGAGTTTCACCTTTATCCTGATTTCCCTACGGGCGGCGCCGTTGATGTAAGCCGATACAACGACGGACAAAGAGGCGGACAGGTCAAGGTAAGGGCCAAAATTGAAAAACTCGACTCGAAGACCCTTGTCATCCGTGACATACCTTACTCCAAGACTACGGAGACTCTCATCGACTCCATCAAGCGGGCCATCGACAAAGGAAAAATTAAAGTGCGCAAGGTAGAGGACATGACAGCCGCCGAAGCGGAGATTCATCTGCACCTCATGCCGGGAATGTCGTCGGACAAGACCATTGATGCTCTCTATGCCTTCACCGACTGCGAAGTGAACATCTCACCCAACTGCTGTGTCATCCGCGACCAAAAGCCCTGCTTCCTCACGGTCAGCGACGTGTTGAAAGACAATGTGGACCGCACTCGCAAACTGCTCAAGCGCGAATTGGAAATTGAGCGGGGCGAACTGAGCGAGCAGTTCTTCTATGCCTCTTTGGAACGAATCTTTATCGAGGAACGAATGTACAAGGACCGCAAGTTTGAGACGGCCGCCAACGAGAAGGCTGTGCTCAAGTTCCTCGACCAGGCATTCGAGCCTTTCAAGAAAGACCTGCTGCGCGAAATCAAGGACGATGACTACCGCCGGCTGCTGGAAATCAAGATGCAGCGTATCCTGAAGTACAATAAGGACAAAGCTGACAAGCTCATGGCCAAACTGAAGTCGCAAATCAAGCAGATTGACCACGACCTTGCCCATATCACTGATGTCACCATCAAGTGGTTCAAATATCTCAAGGAGAAATACGGAGCCGATCATCCCCGCCTCACCGAAATACGCAGTTTCGACACCATCGAAGCAACGAAGGTGGTAGAAGCCAACGAAAAGCTCTACATCAACCGCAAGGAGGGATTCATCGGCACAGGACTGAAGAAAGATGAGTTCGTTTGTAACTGCTCCGACATCGACGACATCATCATCTTTTATCGCGATGGAAAATACAAAGTCATTAAGGTAGCTGACAAGATATTCGTCGGCACTGGTATTCTCTGGCTACAGGTGTGGAAGAAAAATGATAAACGCACCATCTACAACGTGGTCTACCGGGACGGTCGACAGGGATACTATTATATCAAACGCTTCAACGTAACCAGCATCGTACGCGACAAGGAATACGACCTTACCAAAGGCACACCTGGATCAAAAGTCATCTATTTCACTGCCAATCCTAACGGTGAGGCGGAAGTTGTCAAAATCACGCTTGACCCGGATCCGAAGCGTCGTCGCCAAAATATCTTCCTGGAGAAAGATTTTTCGCAGGTGGAAATCAAGAGTCGTTTCGTCACCGGTCGTATTCTCTCCAAAAAGAGCATCCACCGCATCTCGCTCAAGAGTCACGGACACTCTACCCTTGGTGGTCGCAAGGTTTGGTATGAACCAGAAGTGAACCGCATCAACTATGAAGAGCGGGGACGACTGCTCGGCGAATTCAACGACGATGACAAGATTCTTGTAGTACTCGACAATGGCGAGTTCTATGGTTCATCCATCGATGCCAACAACCACTATGAAGACAACATCATTCGCATAGAGAAGTGGGACCCGCATAAGGTATGGACAGCTTTCGTCTTCGATGCTGATAACGACGATTATCTCTATATTAAGCGCTTCACCATGGATGTCAATTCCCGCAGACAGAACTTCCTTGGGGACAATGAGAAGAATCGGCTGGCTCTGCTCACCGACACACCATATCCGCGGGTGAAGGTAACACTCGGTGGCAACGACGACTTCCGACAGCCACTTGTCATCGACTGTGAAGCCGCCACCGTACAGCGCAGCTTCAAGGCACATGGCCGACGAGTCACGAAATATGAAGTCAAGTCCGTAGAGGAGCTGGAACCCGTCAGACAGCCCGAACAACAACCCGACGACATTCCCGTCACGGTAAAAGTAGGCGGTGACGAGGACGACGAAAATCTCGACCCGGACCGTGATAAATCACAACAGCAGGTGATTGATGAAATCACCGGGCAAACAAGTCTCTTCGATAATGAGGATTTCATCAATCATAACGAGAAGGATGAACAGTAAGAGTCTCGTCGCCCTCCTGTTTGCAGCATGTCCGATCCTCGCAGCTCCTGCTGCAGCCCAATCGGACATATCTGCTAATAATATCAGGGAAAAGATGAAGATCGAATCTGATTCCACCGGAATGCCCGCAAGCAGAAACGGCACGAAGATGGTCACAAACACTGCTATGGTGTCCGTGGGTGGCACAAACATTCTTGATACTTATCTCTCACAGGAGAAGTTTCATGGTTGGGACGCACGCTTCTTGTCACACACTTTCCGCGACTACCCTTACCGCCGCATTTCCAAGGAGATTGTCCATCAGGTCATCCTCTCTAAGGCTGACACACGTGGCGAAGGCGGCACACTGCTCACTGCAATGTACAATCTGCAATATGGTTGGCACTGGAACGGCGATTTCCTGGCCAGAAGACTCCATCTGCGCCTTGGAGGAATCATCGACGGCACTATCGGAGGTATGTACGACACGAGCAACAGTAACAATCCTGCCCAGGCTCGTCTTTCGCTCGCCGTGGCTCCATCAGCCATCGCCACTTGGCACTTCGGAAAATCCACACATCCCTTTGCTCTCCAGTATGAAGTCAGTCTGCCCCTCTTAGGACTGGCATTCTCGCCGGCCTATGGACAGAGCTACTACGAAATTTTCTCCAGAGGAAACTACGACCATAACATCGTATGTACTTCGCCCTTCAATGCTCTGCAACTTCATCAGATGCTCACGCTCGACTTCACGCTCTTCCATTCTGTCTTCCGAATAGGCTATCTCGGTGACTTCCGCCAGATGGAAGCCAACGATTTGAAATATCACCAGTACACGCATGCAATCGTAATCGGTTGGGTTCGTCATTTCACTCTGACACCCAATCGAAAAGCCCGATAGGGTGCAACATGATGTGAAATAGGTGTCTTTGCTTTATTTCTCCTATATTAATTATTGTGTCATACCATCTGACATTGCCTTCTATACCTTATAAAATTGATATGTTTCATTCTGTCTCTCATATTTCCTGTCAGGAACCCCCACACAGCTCCATGGATCCATACATCCATCGGCAAGGTTCTCTCCTGCGGACCTTCTTTCTGGGTCTGCCACTATTGCTCTCGCTCATTTTCCTTACCTCTTGTATAGATGAGGATGAATATGAAGACACTCAGGAAGGCAACTTCGAGGCGCTTTGGAATATCATGGACGAACATTATTGCTTCTTCCAGGAAAAAGGCGTAGATTGGGATAGTGTCTATCAAGTGTATCAACCACAGATGAACAGCAGCATGACGGATGAACAACTTCTCGAAGTGTTGGGCAACATGCTGGCCACACTCCGTGATGGACATGTCAACCTCTACGCCGGATTCGACTACAGCCGTTACTGGGGGTTCCATGAGAACTACCCCAGCAACTACAGCGATACACTCATCACGCGTTATCTCGGAACCGACTATCGCATAGCCTCAGGCTTGAAATATCGCATTCTTGATGATAACATCGGCTATGTACGATGCGCCTCCTTCCAGAACGGTTTCGGAGAAGGCAATCTTGATGATCTGTTGCTCTACCTGGCTCCCTGCAACGGTCTCATCATCGATGTGCGCGACAACGGAGGAGGTCTTCTCACCTCCGCAGAACAACTCGCTGCTCGCTTTGTCAACGAAAAGACCCTTGTGGGCTACATGCGACACAAGACAGGCAAGGGACACAATGATTTTTCCGACCTTAGAGAACAGTGGCTTAAGCCTTCGTCGGGACTGCGATGGCAAAAACGCGTCGTAGTGATTACCAACCGCGCAGTTTATTCCGCCGCTAATGAATTCGTAAAATATATGCGTTGCGCGCCCAATGTCGTCACCGTAGGCGACCGCACAGGCGGAGGTGCCGGTCTCCCCTTCTCCAGCGAACTGCCCAACGGATGGATTGTCCGTTTCTCCGCCTGCCCCATGTACGACCGAAACGGAGAATCCACCGAAGACGGCATCGATCCCGACTATAATGTATCACTGTCTGGAGTAGACTTCTACCGTGGAGAGGACTCTCTCATTGAGGCTGCGAGACGATTGCTCAATCAGTGAAATAACGATTCCAAACTATCTCTTTCTATTGACATCGGGAAAAGAATTCGCATGGAACCTCAAAAATATTATTTGCACAAAGAAAAGAATATGGGCAATTAAGCAACTCGCATCATGAAAAATCTCTTTGGGGAAAGCCTGAATCTCATTAAAAAGCAGTAATTTTGTGATAACACCATACCTAAATCATCAATACCTAAAATTATGAACCCTTTCTCATCCTATATCGCCAACACCCTTCATATCCCCGCCCCGCAGGTTGAAGCTGTACTCGACCTTCTGGCCGATGGCTGCACCATTCCCTTCATTGCACGTTACAGGAAGGAACACACAGGTGGTCTTGACGAGGTGCAAATTGCAGCCATATCCGAACTGAATGAACGCCTCAACGAACTGCAAAAACGCAAGGATACCATCCTCAAGACCATTGATGAGCAGGGAAAACTTACTGATGAACTGAAAAAGAAAATCACCGACAGTTGGGATGCCACAGAGATTGAAGACCTCTATATGCCCTACAAACCAAGACGGAGAACCCGTGCACAAGTAGCTCGTGAGCTCGGACTGGAACCATTGGCAGAATTAATCATGAGACAGCGGGAACAGAACCCGGAGGCACGTGCCGCCCGCTTTCTCAAGGAGGGAGTAGAAACTGTAGACGACGCATTGAAAGGAGCATGTGATATCATCGCCGAACAAGTGAGCGAGAACCAACAGGCACGGCAGACGGTGCGCAAGATCTTCAAACGAGAGGCTGTCATCTCTTCACGCGTGATAAAAAAGATGGAGGACGAAGACAGCGCACAAAAATATTCCGACTATTTCTTTTTCAGTGAGGAACTGCGCCGCTGCTCCTCTCATCGTCTCCTGGCCATGAGGCGGGGTGAGTCCGAGGGTGTATTGCGGGTCAGCATCACAGTTGACGACGATACTTGCAAAGACCGGCTGAAAAGACAGTTCGTACATGGTTATGGTCCCTGCCAGACAATTGTAAGTGAAGCCGTAGAAGACGGTTACACCCGTCTGTTGCGCCCATCCATGGAGAATGAGTTTGCAGCATTGAGCAAAGAACATGCCGACGACGAAGCCATCCGTGTATTCCGCGAGAACCTGCGTCAACTGCTTTTAGCCCCTCCATTGGGACAGAAGCGCGTCATGGGTGTAGACCCAGGCATCAGGACTGGATGCAAGGTGGTGATACTCGATGCCCAGGGCAATCTGCTCTACCACACAGTAATCTTTACCGTAGGTGAAAAAGCCAAGAATCCATTGGAACAGTATCGCCGATTAGTGGACCAATATAAAATAGAAGCTATCGCCGTTGGCAATGGAACCGCATCAAGAGAGACCTCCGACGTACTCCGTCAGATTAAGGGCGTTCCCACCTATGTGGTCAGTGAGGACGGTGCCAGCATCTACTCGGCATCGGAAACCGCACGAGAAGAATTTCCCGACCTCGATCTAACCGTTCGTGGTGCTATCAGCATCGGCCGCCGACTGATGGACCCGCTGGCAGAATTGGTGAAGATAGACCCAAAGAGCATTGGAGTGGGACAGTATCAACACGACGTTGACCAGACCAAGCTCAAACATAGTCTCGACCAGACCGTGGAACTTTGCGTCAACTCCGTCGGCGTCAATCTGAACACGGCAAGCCGTCATCTTCTCACCTATGTCAGTGGACTTGGACCCTCACTTGCCCAAAACATCGTAGATTACCGAACGGCTCACGGACCTTTTGCCTCCCGTGCCGAACTCCACAAGGTGCCTCGACTCGGTCCTGCCGCCTTCAAGCAGTGCGCAGGTTTCTTGCGCATTCCCGGAGCCAGGAATCCGCTCGATGGCAGCGCCGTTCATCCTGAAAGCTACGGTATCGTGGAGCAAATGGCCAAGGACTGCCATTGCAGCGTGGCCGACCTGATGTCTGACCCTGCCAAACGCAATGAAATAGATATTAATAAATATGTCACTTCCACCGTAGGACTCCCTACCCTCCGCGACATTCTACAGGAATTGGAGAAGCCCGGACGCGACCCACGCGAAAAGATAGAGACTTTTGAGTTTGACCCTCGTGTGAAAACCCCTGACGACCTTGTCCCCGGCATGGAGCTGCCCGGCATTGTGACCAACATCACCAACTTCGGCGCCTTTGTCGACATTGGTGTTCATCAAGACGGACTGGTACATATTTCCCAGTTGGCCGACCGCTACGTGCGCGACCCCAACGAGGTGGTACATCTCCATCAGCATGTCCGCATCCGCGTACTTAATGTCGATCAGCGGCGTCATCGGATATCACTGACCATGCGGAAACAATGATAATATCATGCTAAAATTAAAGGCCCAATCCGTATTAATTACGGTTTGGGCCTTTAAAGGTCTTGTTTATCAGAAAAACAAATTCAGAAGTAAACAGGAAATAATATTTTCTGATTATGATATGATATTTGAGGGAAGTATTGGCATAGCACCCTTTTGCGTACATACGTAGGCACTTACTCGAACGGCTATCTCATGAGCCTCTTCAACACTACAACCGCGAAGAATTGACGCACAGAAAGCCCCTGTGAAGCTGTCACCAGCACCAACAGTATCAGCCACTTCTACTTTTGGCGTGGGCTGATAAGAAACATGTCCAGGAGTAAACACGTAACTGCCGTTGACGCCACAAGTAAGAACGAGCATGTCCAAATTATACTTGCCTAAAAGTAACCAACACTTATTGCGGATATCCAATCCTGGATATCCAAATATGCGGCTCACCGTAATGAGTTCTTCATCATTTATCTTCAGTACATTGCATCGCTCTAATGAATCCTTAATCACTTCAGGCGTGTAAAAATTCTGACGCAGGTTAATGTCGAAAATACGAAGTTGCTTGTCATTAGAGGGCATGGCTTCGAGAAACTTCTGAATGGTCTGGCGAGTTACAATGTTACGCTGAGCTAAAGATCCCCAGCAGACGGCATCGCAATTCTTGGCTACCTCTTCAATCTCAGGTGTAAAAGGAATGTTGTCCCACGCTACGTTTTCCTTGATGTCATAAGTAGGAATTCCTTGTTCATCGACAGTCACTTGTACGGTGCCTGTTACGTAGGGTACACGAGGCATCAAAACATTAAGATTTTTCTTCCTGAATTCTTCAAGCGTTTCTTCTCCTAAATGGTCATTACCCACTGCACTCACGGCGATGGAATTTTGTCCGAACTGACCAGCATGAAAAGCGAAATTGGCCGGTGCGCCACCAAGTTTTTTGCCTTCAGGCAACACATCCCACAGAGCTTCTCCGAGCCCTACAACATAATGCTTATTATTCATTGCTTCTTGGTTTTAAAGGTTTATTTGCTGATTTTAGGTATGTAAGTAAAGAGGTAGGCCACTCCGACCATCATCACCACAACGGCCCCGAGCTGTGCTCCGGCCATGTCACTGCAGAGCCCCATAAACATTGGGAAAATAGTTCCACCGAAAAGGCCCATTATCATCAGTCCGGAGACTTCGTTTTGCTTATCGGGTTCATGGAGTAGAGCCTGGGCAAACACCAGTGAGAACACGTTGGAATTGCCGAAACCTACCAGTCCGAAAGCTACATCAAGCATCGTCTCACTGCTTGAAACTGCCATGATAACCAATCCGGCGGCCATCATCGAAACGCTGATGGTGAAAAACAGGCGATTGCTCATCTTACGCAGGAAGAACGATCCGATGAGGCATCCCAAAGTACGGAAGAAAAAATAAACGCTTGTTGCATAGGCTGCCTCATTGAGAGTGAATCCCACACGTTCCATGAGAATTTTAGGAGCTGTAGTATTAGTGCCGACATCAATTCCCACATGACACATAATACCAAGGAATGATAGGAGCACAAATGGTTTTCCCAAGAGTTTGATACAGTCCATAAAACTCGACCCTCTGTCAGCCGGAGTCTCTTCAATAGGTGTGAAGTAAAGCAAGCCTGTTGCCAGGATACCAATCACCAAATAGATGGCGAAGAGTACACGCCACTGAAGACCCAGAGAGGGTATAGCGGCCGTGGCGCCCCACATAGCCAGGTAAGGGGCCAGGAACGAGGCGATGGCCTTGATGAACTGACCGAAGGTGAGGGTGCTGGCCAGGTGGTCACCCTTGACGATGCTCGAGATGAGCGGGTTGAGCGACGTCTGCATAATGGCGTTACCGATGCCCAGCAGAGAGAAAGCGGCGAGCATCAGAAGGAAACTCTCGCCGAAGAGCGGGAGCAACAGCGAGACTGCCGTGACGGCCAACGACACGAGCACGGTGTTCTTACGACCAATGCGGTTCATCATCATGCTTGTAGGAACCGAAAAGATGAGGAACCAGAAGAAAACCAACGAGGGCATGATGTTGGCCATGGAGTCATTAAGACCGAGGTCTGCCTTCACATAGTTGGATGCCGTTCCCACCAGGTCCACGAAGCCCATGACGAAAAAGCAGAACATCACCGGAATAATGACTATATTAAATTCTTTTTTCATTTTGAACTGATTCATAAAGGAATATGTACTAGATATACATTATTAGGAACTTATTTCATTTGATAAATAGTAGCCCTGGCTTTTCCATCAATCCTGAGGCTTGAGTATGGATCTGTAGGGAAGACAAGATTGGTCATTACCATCTTCCCGTCAGAATCAAAGGCTTCAATGCTGCACTTGTCAATAAAGATACGCAGTTCATTGATTCCCCCATACGTTGGTGCTGTGGTCAGAGACTTAAATTCATCGCTGAAACTTACGTTTCCGCTCTTCCTTCTGTCCATAGAGAACTTCCCTTGCTTTGGATTATAGCTCATTACCACTTCTTCGCCTTTCTTGTTTGAGAGGGTTATGGTTGTTGGTCTTGTCTGCGACTTGATTTTCACCACTACTTCACAGACATTCTGAAGCCTGTCGACCTTCTTTCCTCTTACTGCATCTACCTCTTTAGAAGGCTTGCAGGCTAGATAAGACTTTCCTTCAAAATCAAATAGATTCATGTCACGTGGCAAAGAGTTGGCCGAGCGGTACTGCATTGTTGGGACTTGATTGGCATATTGCCAGTTGCTCATCCAGGCTAAAACGACGTGTCTGCCTTGGGGAGCATTGCAGAATGTTACCGCAGCATAATGGTCCTTTCCATAATCCATCCAGAGAGGCTTTTCTCCTTTCGCGGGATTTTGGCATACGAACTTATGTCCGTCAAATGTTCCAACGAAATATTGAGTGGCACTACCGCCGGCTGGTCCTCCAGGGTTGATGTTGCAGATGAGCACCCACTTGTCTCCATCGCTGTCGTGAATTTTCATGAGATCCGGACATTCCCAGACACCATCGTGACTCCCATATCCGGTTCCGAAACTGCTCTCGTAATGCCAATCAAGAAGATTACTGGAAGTATAAATGCGCATCTCCTGTCCTGCTGCCAAGATGAGATTCCATGCGTTGATGTTTTCATTCCAGAACATTTTAGGGTCACGGAAATCAGGAACATCACTTGTAAGCACTGGGTTACCACTATATTTCTTAAAGGTCTTGCCCCCGTCAGTGCTGTAGGCTATGCTTTGAGTCTGATTCTCTTTAGCTGAGGTGTACATGGCTACGATAGCTCCTCGTCCAAAACCAGCAGTGTTGTTACTGTCCACCACTGCAGACCCACTGAACACCGTCCCTAAAGCGTCTGGATAAACGGCGTCACCCTCAAAGGTCCAGTGAATTAAGTCTGTCGAGGTGGAATGTCCCCATGTCATATTCTCCCATTGTGAGCCGTACGGGTTATGTTGAAAGTACAGATTCCATACACCATTATTATAGAACATGCCGTTGGGATCGTTCATCCAGCCATAAGCAGGAGTGTGATGAACCATCGGACGGTATTTTTCCTTGTTGGCGAGGCTGAAAGAGTCTGCATATTCAAGTGACTTCCAGCAGACATAGTCCTTGAGAGAACCTGCATTTCGAACGTTTGCCAGAGATTTTATATCAAGCAGCACGTTATTATCTCCTAACGGTGACAGTTCCAAGGGAACGTAGTAATCTATCCTATTGACCGCCAACCTTACATTCAAAGACTTCACTACGTTCAAGTCACTCAGAACATTAATGTTACAAATTTCCGCCTGTTCTTCAACCGGCAGAAGGAGATATTTAGCAGTTTTCTCCAGACGTAAGAGTGCATGGCTGTCGCTGAGGGTTTCCACCTTGAAGTCCTTGCCCTGCCCAAAGCCGTTCAGGCTAAGGGCAAGCAATAAAGTGATAATAGACAAATATCTTCTCATAATTAATTATAGCCTTTGTTTTGGGTATAAAGTCCTGGAACATAATACATCTGGTTATAAGGAATGGGATAGAACTCATTCTTGCCAGCTTCAAAGTATGCATCCTTATAATAAGTGGCATATGTCTGTCCTTCGTATACGTCATTCTGTTCCTTCTCAAAATAGCTGTTGAGGGTGCTTGAGGCAATGCCCCATCTTCTAAGGTCAAAGAATCGGCTGCTTTCCATAGCCATCTCCAGACGGCGTTCCCATCTGAGGCATTTGCGTGCCGTTTCCTTATCTTGGAAGTATGACTCAGGATAGAGGGCTATCTCGCACTGGTCTGCAGCATAGCTGATGTGCTTGTCAACAGAGTTCATGGCTCTTTGTCGAATCTCGTTGATGATGGTACGGGCCTCTTCCAATTGGTCGGTCTCAATAAGAGCCTCGGCTCTCATGAGCATCACATCAGTATAACGGAATACATAGTCGTTCATGGCAAAAGCCTGCCAGGAGCCATTATATGTCTCTCCATTGGAACGCTGCGGAACCTCCTTCATGGAACAGTAATAGCCATAAGTGTTGGGAGTTCGTGAATTGCTGGTTGTCAGTGTATACTCTTCCTCATACTTGTAAGGGAATGTAGGCATACCGACAGTGTGGAACAACCGCGGATCCCATTTCTGGGTCGTGGGTTCCCCGTTGATGGGGTACGCAATAGAATCACTGTAGTCATCAAATTCAGGAAGGCCGTTGCGTGTCTTAAATGCATTCACCAAATCTTGAGAGGGTTTGTGGAAATCCCATCCGCAGGACCAGATTCCCCAAACACCATTCAGTGTATTGCTCCAGTTGGCTCTGCCATACGTTGTATTGTCGTCCTGGTAGTCGGAACACTGTACGGCGAATATACTTTCTTTTGAGTTTTTGTATTCGGGCAAGAAGATGTCGCCGTAATCCTCAAGATACCCATATTGGGAATTTCTTACGACATACGTATAATCTAACACTTTATTCATATAATCCTGGTTAACGTAATTGTAGCCATTCGTTGCCTCATATCCGTCTCCATAAGCCAAGGTTAGGTAGCACTTTGCCAAATAGGAAGCGGCTGCAATCTTGTTCACGCGACCTCCGTCTGCCTGTTCTTCAGGTAGCACGTCGTAGGCTTCTTGAAAATCCGCAATAATCTTCTGGAAAAGTTCCTCGTATGAATATTCTACGTTGCTGGTCTGCTCTACAGTGTTATTTTTGTACACTTCTTCATCTATCCAAGGTACCTGGCGAAACATTGAAACCAACTTGAAATAGAAATGAGCACGCAGAAATTTGACTTCAGCTATACGTAATTTTGTTGTGTCTGCACCCAAAACAGACTCACCGTATTCATCCAGAGAAACCAAAGCTCGGTTACAGCGCGAAACAGCACAATATAGTCTGTACCAGAGTTCGTCAAGTTCCCCTAAGGTGGAGGTAAGCGTAGACCAGATCTCTACGGGGTGGTAACCTGTATCTGTAGTGCCGGATCCGCCTTTGAGACAGTCGTCAGAAGCCAAGTCTCCATAGGGCCAAAGGTTGAAAGGGTAACTGTACCAGCAATCTCCCAACATTGCGTATGCTGCCGTCACCATTCCTTCCGGATCTTGAAAGGCACGGTCTTCATCGACAACACCTTTTGGATCTTCCTCTATGAAATCATTGCAGGAAGTAAGTCCCAAGCACAATGTTACCATCAATAGCAACATTTTAATATAATAATTGTATCTCATAATAGATGTTCTTAATTTATGGTTGGTTTTCAATGATAAAATGATTAGAATCCCACTTGTACGCCCAATGTTATCGATGAAGCATGAGGATAAGCCCAGTTGGGATTTTCTGGATCAGAGAGAGTAAATTCGTCGCTCTTTAAAGTAAAGAGATTCTGAGCCGATACGTAGACTCTGGCACTCGTCAGGCGAAGGCTCTTCAACAGAGAATTTGAGAAATTGTATCCCAACTGCAGCGTACGCATCTTGAGCCATGAGCCATGCTCAACAAAGTAACTTGAAGTACGTCCCTCATCGCCAGTGTTGTTGGTAGTCAGTGCTGGAATGGTAGATGACGTGTTGTCAGTAGTCCAGGCTCCCAGCATTCTGCTGCCCTTATTGCTGCCTGCATCCGTGAGTGAATAGAAATCAGTCTGTAATTTCTGATTGTTGTAAACATCCACACCGCAAACGCCTTGGAAAAACATGGTCAGATCAAAATTCTTGTAGTTAAGTGCCACATTGAGACCCCAGGAAAAATCGGGAACCGGATCGTAAATCCAAGTCTGATCATCGTCGTTGATGATGCCGTTATCATCCAAGTCAGCATACTTCAGTCCGCCTACTCTTGCATTATCCTGCCCTGAAGCGTCGACTTCTTCCTGGCTCTGAAAAAGTCCTTCAACCACATAGCCGACAATGGAGCCATAAGGCTTCTCGGCTTCAACAAGATTCTGTGTAGTTGTATGAGCATACGAACCAGTAGTGCTGGAAGGCAAATAGGTCACCTTGTTGCGGTAGAAGTCCATGTTGCCATTGATGTTGTAGCCGAATCCATAAGATGTCGTGTGGCGATAGCCCAATGTCAGCTCCATACCCCAGTCTTGAAGAGAAGGACCGTTGGACCAGCTGGAACCGCCTTCGCCCATGGCACCAAGGTAGGCGGGAGAAATCAACATATCCTTTATCTTCTTCACATAGACATCGTATGTTCCATACAGGCTGTTATTAAATAAGGTGAAGTCCATACCAAAGTCCCACTGTGTCGTGGTCTCCCATTTCAGATTGGGATTGGCCGTCTGCGTGGCACGGAAACCGGAAGGAAAAACACCTGAACCCTGGAGATACAGGTCATAAGCCGTTGAGGTCACGCGGTCGTCACCGTAGTCAGCAACGTACAAGCCGTAACGGGCGGTGTTTGAAATGGCTTGGTTGCCGGTTTCACCCCAAGAGGCCCTCAATTTCAAATCGTCCAGCCAGTCGGCATTGAGGTTCTTGGAAAGACGGTAGCCCAGAGAGGCTGCTGGGAATGTACCATATCGGTTGTTTTTGTCAAAACGAGAGCTGCCATCGCGGCGAATGGTGAAAGAAGCAAGCAACAGATCATTCCAGTTGTAATCGGCTTTTCCAAAGAAAGACACCAACTTATAACCAGATCCGATTCCACCTGCACGTTGTGTGCCGGTAGCGGCATCAGGCCACATATAGTCATAGTCTTCGACAGCATACTCCTCGGCATAGCTGCTCATGTCGTCAATATTTTCGCTGTTGAGTTCCATACCAAGCAATACTCCGAAATGATGGTTATTCCATAATGTGAAGTTGTAATTGGCTGTATTGCTCCAAGTCCAGTCCGTGCTGTTTGTCTCACTGAGAGTTGCGCTGGGTGTATCATTGTTCACTACATCAGAATGGAAGGTATAGCTTACCGAGTGAATGAAACTCTGTTTGTAATCAACGCCGAAATTGGAACGGAGCAGGAGTCCGGCTACAGGCTTGACGTCTACGTATGCATTACCGAACACACGCCAGGTCTTTTGCTTATTGTCGCGGTTCATGTACAGTTGGCGCAGAGGGTTCTGACGGTCGCTCATGCCACCTACAGGACCGGAGAAAGTCTCGCCGTCTTCCTCATAAACTGGAAGTGTGGGTGCCATTTTCAGTGCGTTTTCCATTGGGTATAAATCCACCTGCTCACTATAAGTAATGGTGGCGTTCTCACCTACGGTAACAATCTTATTCAAATTGAACGATGTATTGATACGGGCCGAAAAATTCTCGAAATCGGTATATTTCAGAATTCCGTTGTTCTTTTTATATCCAAAAGACAGAAGTGCAGAATACTTGTCTGTGGCATTCGAAAGAGACAAGTCGTAGTTTTGCAGGAAGCCGACTCTGGAAATCTCATCGAGCCAGTCAGTATCCGAGAACTTCATGGTCTTGCTTTCATTCATATATCCGTCGTAGAGCCCGTTGACGGTATAGGTATTGTACTGGCTTGTCGATGGGTCCCATGCTTTAATTGTAATACCTTCAGAAGCATTCAGGTTCAATCCATAATTGGAAGCGTACGCCACAGGATCCAGTCCGTCGTTCAGGGCTGCTTGAGCCATGGCCGTGGCATACTGCTCTGTATTGCAGAGTTTCATCTTGGATTGCGAATTATAGAACTGTCCTGTGAAATTTGCATTGAAGTCAATCTTTATCTTATCGCCTTTTTTTCCTTTCCTTGTGGTGATGATGATGACACCATTGGCGGCACGAGAACCATAAATACTGGCCGAAGCTGCATCCTTCAATACCTGCATGCTTTCAATGTCATTCATGTTCAATGAATTCAAAGAAGTCGTGGTGGGTACTCCATCTATTACGAAAAGTGGATCCTGTGAAGAATTGAAAGAACCAATACCACGAATACGTACGGTACCTGTTCCTGCAGGTGAACCGTCTGTAGTAACGGTCATGCCGGCAATTTTTCCCTGTAAGGCTCTCATGGGGTCTGTCTCTGAAGTAGATTTAAGTTCTTTTGTGTCTACTACAGATATAGAACCTGTCAAATCGGCTTTTCGTTGAACCGAATAACCTGTAACGACCAGTTCGTTAAGAGTATTGGCTTCTTCTTCAAGTTTAACATGTAGATTAGGAACTGCTTTTACCTCCATGGTCTTGAAGCCAATATAAGAAATGGTCAAGATTTCCCCTTTCTCTACGGAAATAGTGAAGTTACCATCCAAATCAGTAATGGCGGCATTCTTCGTACCTTTTTCCATTACAGTCGCTCCTATTACCGGTTCTCCGGTATTGTCGACGACGTTACCTTGAATCGCGGTCTGTGCATGAAGCATCATACAGAAAAAGAAAAGTAAGATGCTCAAAGTTGCTCGTTGAAATCGTTTCATTGCTATTCTTTTAAGTTTTTAATTAGAATTCACACTGCAAATTTATGCTAATAGCAAGAAACTTACTAAAACTTTTTATTCTGAAAGCCTCAAAATTGTTACATTTAACCGTAGAGATATATTTTGTCTAAAATTTTAGATTCAAATCGTTCATTTTATGATGACAAGGCCTTGTTCTTTACATCATTAGGGTACATTCCAAACTGCTGTTTGAAGCAGGTCGTAAAGTAAGAAGGAGAAGAAAAGCCCACAGAGAAGGCGACCTCAGATACCGTTTTGTCGGTGGTCTGCAACAACATTTTGGCACGCTGCAAACGGGAAACACGAAGGAAATCCACCAGTGTCATTCCTGTTATCTGCTTAACTTTTCTATATACCTGAACTCTGCTAAGTCCCAGTTCAGCTGCCAAATCATCCATTTTAAGATGTTGATTGGACATATTCTCATTGATTGCCAGACGCAAAGCATTCATGAATCTTCTGTCGTTGGGACTGATATTCTCTTTATGACTACTATAGTCCATCATGTCACTCACCATGTCCCGAAGGGTTTGCACATTGGTTCCAAGTTCTTTGTAAGATTCCGACTTTGATATGACCTTTTCTTCCGTTTTCATCGTATCTATTAATGTAGAAATCTTCTTCAGGGGCATCTGTAATTGTTCATTAGCACTTGTCAGAACCTCGATTTTCTCTTCAGCCATATGCCGAAGTCGGGCATTCGTTTTGGCCTTTATCTTTGATATCTTATGACCGTAAAGCATCAAGACCACAGAAAGTATCAAGAGAATAACCAGTATTACGAGCACCACCTTCAACAAATCATAGAGCCCGAAGAAATGAATCAATTTATCATTGAGTTGTCTCAGCTGGTTTTGCTTATAGGCCAACTCTTCCTCCGCAGTAATGACATCATTCACATTCTCCTTGGTAACAACAATCGAGGCCAAGGAATTGGTCTTCTTGTAGGGTTTCCCCTCCAAAATATCAATTGCCAACTGAATAATCTCTCCGCCATGGGTAGGATATATATAGGTACCGGCAAGTACGCCGTCTTTTACGGCTTCAAGTCCGTGACCTTTACCGTTCAAGCCGTCAATACCGTAAAACTTGATATGCTTTTCCATACCCATCTCTTTGGCGGCCTTATATGCACCTATCGCTACATAGTCATTGTGACCGAAAACAGCGTCTACCTTCACTCCCTGTTTCAAAAGGGTCCTTACTATCCTGGCAGCTTTCGCCGGATCCCAATTGACATTGAAAGTTAAAAATTTGATAGCCTCGTGGGATTGCATTACTTGGCTAAAACCTTTATGACGCTCCCGGACAGGAGATGAAGCTGTATCACCTGTCAATTCTACAACCACTCCTTTATCTTTTAAATCTGTCACAACAAGATTGCCCATGGCCGTTCCTGCCGTAACGTTGTCACCTCCTATCCAAGCCGTATAATTGCGTGATGATGATTTTCTGTCAAACAAAATAACCGGTATGCCCTTTTTATAGGCACCCTCTATATGCTTGGCAATAGAGTCATATTCATTGGGAGCCACTACAAGCAAATCGATTCCTGAAGCTACTAAACTGTCAATTTGACGAGCTTGTCTTTCATTAGAGTCAGAAGCATTGGCTGTGTCGATTCTCACATTACCATAAATATACTGGGTGGTTATCATTTCATTGTTAATCTTCTCTCGCCAAGCGCCACCACTACATTGAGATACTCCTATCTTATATACTCTGCCTCTACAAGAAGACATCAACAGTCCCGTTATCATCAAAATGATGATAAACATGCCGGTTAAATTATGTTCACTTTTAATCATCTTCAGCTAGTAAATCGTCGTTGAGCAACAAGTAACAAAATCCTTTACCTCTATATTTCATAAGGAAGAATCCGTTATTGCAAAATTACAAAAATAAATTGATTGAACGCCACCTAATTGTAATAACTTCATCTTTTCTTCCTTTTTCTTGCTTGCTTTCAATCTTTTTCATTAACTTTGCAGACAAATCAGCGCTTGTGGCGGAATTGGTAGACGCGCTAGACTTAGGATCTAGTTGTTCACGCAGTGCAGGTTCGAGTCCTGTCAGGCGCACTTTTTATTTTTCAATCCATCAATTATCGTAGCCTGTTTTTTGTATATGGCAATCGACAATCATTGTTTTGCTTTATGAAGCGCTATTGCGCAGAAATCTTTAATAATCCCTGAAAATCTTATCACAACCAATAGACTTCCAAAATTCCTGATAATCATCCCTGCAATTGTTATCGGTGCGGACGAAATTCCTTCGCGTTAGCCAATTTTGAATTATGAATTGTGAATTATGAATTAACATTGCGTGCTGTCGTCCTCGCGGTCCAGTCGGTTGCGCCAGAGGTATTTCCGCGTCTCGTGGACAATGACATTGCTCAGCAAGAGCAGTGAAATGAGATTAGGAATGGCCATTAAAGCATTCATGCAGTCGGCAATATTCCATACGAGATTGAGGTTCACCACCGAACCGATGAACACTGCTACTATATAGCAAACACGATAGAAATGAACCCAGCGCTGACCCTTGAGATATTCGATGGCACGCTCACCATAGTAGCTCCAGCCAAGGATGGTGCTGAAGGCAAAGGTCAGCAGTCCGAAACTGAGCAGCGGGGCACCCACCACGGGAATCTTGCTGAAAGCGGCATGGGTGAGTGTTCCGCCGTCGGTATAGTCAATATCGGGATAGGCCATGATACTGGAGACAATGACCAAACCGGTCAGAGCACAGATGACCACGGTGTCCCAAAAGGTACCGGAGGAAGAGACAAGGGCCTGACGGACAGGGTTTCGCGTCTGGGCGGCTGCTGCCACGATGGGCGCCGAACCCAGTCCGGACTCGTTGGAGAATAGTCCGCGGGCAATACCGTACCGCACAGCCATCATCACCGTAGAACCAGCAAATCCACCTCCCGCCGCCTGAGGCGTGAATGCCGAGCGACAAATGACTTCCACGGCAGGCCACACGTATGCTGAGTTGATACACAAGATATAAATACAACCTACTACATAGAACAGGGCCATGAACGGCACAAGGAACGAGCACACACGGGCGATGCTCTTCACTCCGCCGATAATGACGGCGGCGGCGAGTCCGCTGACGATGAGCCCGACCACCCACGGCGACACCTGATAGGTCTGGTGCATGATGGAGGCAATGGCGTTGGCCTGCACGGTGTTGCCGATTCCGAAAGAGGCAACGGCCGTGAAAAAGGCGAAGAGAACGGCGAGCCACTTGCAATGGAGTCCACGCTCGAGGGCGAACATAGGACCGCCAAGCATACGTCCGTCCGGGGTCTTGACCCGGTACTTAATGGCCAGAAGACCCTCCGCATACTTCGTGGCCATGCCGAAGAAGCCTGTCAACCAGCACCAGAGCACCGCACCAGGTCCGCCGAGTGCGATAGCCGTAGCCACACCGACGATGTTGCCGGTGCCAATAGTAGCTGCCAAGGCTGTGGCGAGTGCTCCGAACTGCGAGACATCGCCGCTGGCACCCTTATCTTTCTTCACCGATAGCTTGATGGCAGTGAACACCCTGAGCTGCGGAAAGTGCAGCCGGAAGGTGAGAAAAAAGTGAGTTCCCAACAGCAACACTATCATCGGCCAGCCCCACAGAAACTGACTGATTGCTTGGAAAACTGTGTTAACGGATTCCATCATGTTACTTTTTTGCTAAAATATTGTTGCAAAAGTAACAAAATTAATCAACACATGCAACACTTAGAGATAAATTATTGGAATAATGTGGCTATTTGGTCAAATTTCACCTGTGATCAGAGAGTTCTCCAAAACTCCTCAAAATGAATGGCAGCAAAGTCATTAATAGAATCACTTACTGAATGTAGTAAGGATTTTCAGTGATTTTCTTTGATTTTCAGATGATTTCTTTTGCGAAGCAAAATCCAGCAACTATTCGTCGCGTCAGCCCAATTATGAATTATGAATTGTGAATTATGAATTAATAATAGTTGTCTTTAGTTGTGGTTCGTTGTCTTGAAATTAAATAAAAACAACCAAGGACAACTAAAGACAACTTATAGCTACTACGCAGCTTATTATCGT
>JBMNUW010000010.1:0-38604 GCA_050946475.1 Prevotella sp. | reverse complement strand
CGAATAAAAAAACTTTTAGAAAAATCATTCATACGGATTTGAGTGATGATGCTGTTTATCAGCTCTTAAAACCAGTTCCACTTGTTCTAATATGTCCGAATGGGCATATTTCTGATATACCTTGGTACCAATATTTTTGTGCAGCACTGAAACACGAAAATATGGAAGCAGAAGAAGGTTTCGAATTGTTTGGCTATGAATGTGAAGATTGTGAGAAAGGTGGAAGACATGATATTAAATGGTTGAATTCTCGTAATCAAGCAGAGTCTTGGGGTACTTTAAAATGCTCCAAGTGTGGGAAATCTGTACCCCTTACAGGTATCATGAATATTAAGCCCTATTGTCGTGGCGAGCGCCCGTGGATCAAAGGCAATACATATGAGCGCTGCATGTCATCAGAGGGGAAAACAATGATGCAGGTAGCAATGGTAACAAGTAATAGTGTTTATTATGCAAATTGTTTTAGTAGCTTGTATATACCTGATGAATTTATCCCTCAAAAACAGGGACGATTGAGTAATGAAGCTCGCTTAGTTTTGGATAAAATTAATACTAAGTATAACACTAGGGTCAATAATAATCCAAATTTGACGAAAGAAAAATTATGGAAGAAGAAATACGATGATTGCGACGATTTTCTGGAGGATGCAAAACTCAATTGGAATTTAAACAGTTTGACAACTGGCGATTATGAAAATATCAAAAATGTATTTCTAGGTTTAGCACATGAGGAAGAAGACAATGATCCTGTTGCTAATTATCGGCTGACAGAATATGAAGTATTCACGGATGAAAACAATCCGAATAGGGTATCTAAGGGATTGGAATTCAATGCAATTGATATACCAGATGAACTTAAACCATATTTCAAAACAATTAAGCAGGTTACTACATTGTCTCTGACTTCAACACAACTTGGTTTCGGACGTGTGAATATGCCATCTTATAAACTAGACGAGAGAGGAAAAATATTACCTCCTGGCGATGAGATGAAACCTATATTTGATGGAACTCCATCTGATATCTATGTTCTTCCAGCTAATCAATCTTATGGAGAGGGATTGTTCTTTGCTTTCAATATGGACGCAATAAAAAATTGGGTAAAGGAACATAATCTTGAAAAGCAATATGAGTGCCATTTAGACGAGGGATCATTAGGTGAATTCTTGTATCAGGAAATTTCTTTGTACGGAAGAGCAAAATTTTATTTACTTCATACATTTAGCCACGTACTAATGAAAGAACTTGAATTTACATGTGGCTATCCTACAGCTAGTTTGAGTGAACGATTATATTATTCTGATAAAATGTGTGGTGTTCTTATTTATACTGCAGATGGAGCGGAAGGTAGTATGGGAGGACTCGTTTGGCAAGGCCAGCCTCGACTAATCAGCAAAATTGTAAGATCTGCCATGAGACGTGCATTAAATTGCTCTTCAGATCCATTATGCTGGGAACATGAAGATGGCTTAAATAGGGCATCTTGTTTTAGTTGTACTATGGTATCGGAAACGTCATGCGAACATCAAAATATGGGACTAGATAGGCGAGTACTTATTGATGAAGATTTTGGATTCTTTAGACAAATGTTAAGCACTGATTAAAATTTATTACTATCCGATAAACTATTAAGCGGAAACATAAAATTTAGGTTGAACCTCTCGCTTGGGATTCAGCCTTCTTGGTTATCTTTGCTTTTGCGACAAAACAACATAACCATGGGCAAAAGTACATAAATATTTCTTCGGACAACTGGTATATGGACAGCCGATAAAATGCCTCAATAAGGCAAAAATTCTTCTATTGAGCTGGAAACGGCGGAGAGAACCCTACATAAAGTCGTTTGACGAATGGCATCGTCTCGTCACGATACTCTATGCGGTCATCATGCATTTCGATTCCCTTCGCAAGATAGAGGCTCCATGTTGGCGAAGGTGCGCAAATTGGCGCATATAGGCTTGTCCGACAAATCAAAAGGCCCTACCCGCACTGCAAAACGGGTTGGAATAAATTGAATATGTTTACCGAACAGTAATAATAATGAATTGCAAATTGTGCATTATCATCGCGCAGCCCAATTATGCATTATGAATTATGAATTATGAATTATAATTTTGTTGTCCCCCAAATTTAGCGTAACTTTGCATCACTTAAAGTAAACTATGCGCATCATAAAATCAGTAGCGGGGCTTTTGTTGAAACCATTTCAACATCAGGGCACTTTCATGGTGTTCATGTATGTGCTGGGGGTGCTGTGTTCGTATCTCACCCTCTCCCATGGTCGTAACGCTCATCTCTACGAAAACCTTTGGCTCGAGCTATTTCTTGACACATATCTCTGTGCCGCATTCCTGACCCTGTTGCCCAAACGGGTAGCTGTGTGGGTACGCCGCCTGTTTTATGTTCTTCTGTATGTCGTCGCCATTGTAGACGTCTATTGTTTTTGGAAGTTCAATTCCACCCTCACGCCTACCATGCTTATGCTCGTGGGCGAGACCGACTCACGCGAGGCAGGAGAATTTCTCCGCAGTTATGTCACACCCGAAGTGCTCACCTCGCCATTAGGATGGATTTTCACCCTCATCATCATCCATATCGTCTGGACCAAACGACGGTCGCTCTTCCATCTGCTGAGTGAACGACGCCGCATCCTCATCAAAGGGAGACTCATGGAATGGCGGGAACGCATCAGCACTCCCCTGTTCAAGATTGCGGGAGGCACCGTCGTACTAGTCCTCCTCGTGTGGAGCATTGCTGCCAGCGCCCACAACAAAGTGGGAATGACCAAACTGATGACCGCCAACACCATCGGCAAGGTGGAGCATCTGCTCACCGACAATAAACATGGCGAGATGTATCTGCCCGTCTACCGACTTGCCTTCTCCGTCTACAGCAACTATCTTGCCGACCAGCAGATAGACCGATGCATCGAGACCCTGCAACAGGCAAAGGTGGACTCGTGCTCCTTCCGCTCCCCCACCATCGTGCTCATCATCGGCGAGAGCTACGGGCGTGCCCACAGCGAGCAATACGGCTATCCGATGAAAACCACGCCACGGCAAATCCGCCGGGAGCACACCCAACTGCTCACGCCCTTCAGTGATGTGGTGAGCTGCTGGAACCTCACCAGTTTTGTGTTCAAGAACGTGCTTTCCACCCATGTCGTGGGAGAGAAGGGTGAATGGTGCGACTATCCCCTCTTCCCCGAACTGTTCCGCAAGGCGGGATATACCGTCACCTTCCTCACCAATCAGTTCCTGCCCAAGTCCACCGAAGCAGTCTATGACTTCTCCGGCGGATTCTTCCTCAACGACCCCGTACTGAGCAAGGCGCTCTTCGACTATCGCAACGACAAGATACACCGCTACGACAACGCGCTCCTCAAAGACTACGACCATGTAATGGAACTGCAGGAGCAAGCCCGAAAGAACAACAGCGGACATGCCAAAGCCGAAGGCAAGAACGGACAACTCGTCATCTTCCATCTCATCGGTCAGCACGTGAACTATCATCTGCGCTGTCCCAATGACCGGCGCGTGTTCAGTGCCGACGACTACAACGAGCTGCGGCCAGACCTCAACAAGCGGCAGAAAGAAATCCTTGCAGACTATGACAACGCCGTCCACTACAACGACTCCATCGTGGATGCCATCTGCAAGAAATTTGAGCATGACGATGCCATTGTTATCTATATGCCCGACCACGGTGAAGAATGTTATGAGCCCGGCCGTAATTTCTACTGCCGCAATCACAGCGCAGAGGTAGACTGGCCCTTGGCACACTATGAGTTTGAAGTGCCTTTCTGGATTTACTGCACCCATAAGTACGCCGTACGCCATCCGCAGGTGTTCAAGGCGGTGAAGGACGCCAAGAACCGCCGCTTCATGACCGATGCCCTGCCCCACATGCTGTTATGGCTGGCAGGAATCCACACGCCCTACTATGTAGACAAATACAACCTGCTCTCGCCCGACTACGACGAGATGCGGCCCCGTATCCTCAAGAATACCGCCGACTATGACAAACTGCGTGAGCAGCACGAGAAGGAAATGAAGGAGGAGAAAACAAAAGCAACAAGATAAGCTATGGAGCAGAACGTGAATAACCGTCAGACAAACTCGAAGGAAACGGTCAAACCAACCACCGGACGGTGTAGCTGGGCATTGTCGTGGACCGAATGTCAGGTGATGCGCGCCTTCGCCATCCTTGCCATCATGCTACATAACTACTGCCACTGGCTCAATCCCATCGTCAAGGAGAACGAGTATCAATACATTCAGCACAATGTGGACTGGCTTCTGCAAGTGCTTAGTCATCCCGACCTGCTTCTGCCGGTCCATCTGCTCTCATTCTTCGGCCACTACGGCGTTCCTGTCTTTCTCTTTCTCAGCGCCTACGGACTGGAGCAAAAATACGGGAAACACCGACTGCCTCCCACTGCCGACAGTGGTTCCACAGGTGCGACAAACGGCAACGCTTCGGCTTCGGGAAGAAAGGAGCCGACGGCATGGGCTTTCATCCGATACCACTATCTCAAGCTCTTCAAGATGATGGTCGTGGGCTTCATCTGCTTCATCATCATAGACCGACTCACCCCCGGTCCGTGGCACTACAACGTGCTGCAGATTGTGGCACAGTTGGGCATGTTCAACAATCTGCTGCCCGACCCCGACCATCAGATTTGGCCCGGTCCGTTCTGGTTCTTCGGGCTCATGCTACAGCTCTACATTATCTACCGTCTGTTCATCTACCGTCGCAGTTCTGCCTGGACTATCGCGCTGATGGTAGTCTGCGTGGGCATCCAGCTTCTTCTCGACCCTGAGAGCGATGCCATGAATCAGTATCGCTACAACAGCACCGGTGGTATGCTGCCCTTCGGGCTTGGCATTCTCTATGCCCGTCATCTCAAGGGCGGAACGAGCCGTGGCATCATGCTTGCCGTCTTTGCACTCTGCACGCTGCTGATGTTCGGAATGAGCCTTGACGCCATTCTTTGGACTTTCGTCCCCGTTTTCATCTGCCTCGGAGCCGTGACATTGGTCAAGGTGCTTCCCGGTGCGCTCATGCCCTCACTGCAGTGGCTTGGTGCCATTTCCTCAGCCATCTACATTATCCATCCCACCCTTAGGAAAATCTTCATCCCCATCTCGCGCGGGGGTGATATCTATACTGGTCTGTTGCTCTACATCATCGCCACCATCGGCGTTGCATGGCTTACGAAACAACTGATGAAGAAAATTCCCAATCCGAAGTTACAATGAAAATAGCAAAGATACCCGATATTGAACTTGCCAACATCTCGCGCTTCAGAGGCGAGCTGATGGGGGCAGCCATGCTCTTCATCATCCTCTTCCATATCGACCTGCCGCGTGCCGACTACTTCTTCGGACTGCGCCGCATGGGCAATCTCGGTGTAGACATGTTCCTCTTCCTCAGCGGAGTGGGACTGTGGTTCTCGTGGACTAAGAATCCCGACTGGCGTCGCTTCTACCGCCGCCGCTTCATCCGCATCTATCCCACATGGCTCATCATTGCCTGTGCCTACTACATACCCCGCTTCAAGGGCGGCGACCTCATGGCATGGGTGGACCTTGTGGGCGACATCTCCATCAACTGGGACTTCTGGCTTCACGACGAACTGACCTTCTGGTACATCCCTGCCATCATGATGCTCTATCTCTTCGCACCGCCCTACATGACCCTTATCCGCCGTCATCCCATCTATCGCTGGCTGCCTGTGGTGATGATTATGTGGTGTATTCTCGTGCAATGGGTCACCCCCATCCATCATGCCGTGGGCCATTTGGAGATTTTCTGGAGCCGCGTGCCCATTTTCTTCATCGGCATCAACATGG
The DNA here is from genome assembly GCA_050946475.1 of Prevotella sp. Classification (GTDB taxonomy): domain Bacteria; phylum Bacteroidota; class Bacteroidia; order Bacteroidales; family Bacteroidaceae; genus Prevotella. The sequence goes on along the minus strand of JBMNUW010000010.1, from coordinate 32,749 downwards.
GCGAGATGGTACGCCGCAAGGACACCGTCGACGGCGCAGGCATCTGGCTCATCATTCTGATGTTCGTCATGGCACTTGCCTCAAGCATCTTCCTCGAGCAGGTACGCCACGGTCAGTTTCCCCTCTTCATTGAGCGCATGCTCTACATTCCTCTCACCATTACCTCCGTTTTGCTGCTCAATCGCATTTTCCGACGGTTGCCCGCATGGGCCAACAAGGCATTCGCCTTCGTGGGTGGTCTGAGTCTGGAGTGTTACCTCATCCACATTCACTTTGTGCTCGACTATCTGCCACACCAATGGAACTACTGGTTCACTTTTCTCGTCTGCATCGCCTGCACGCTACCGGCTGCCTGGCTGTTGCAAAAGACTGTGAACTTCATTGAAAAACGACTCCTATAATGAAAGATATCATCCGTCTTATCCGCCCTAAGCAATGGGTGAAGAACTTTTTCGTCTTTATTCCTATGTTCTTCGGAGGCAGTCTGCTGAACGCCGATGACTTCACGGCCAGCCTCATCGTCTTTGTGGCCTTCTGTCTCGTGGCTTCCTCCATCTACTGTCTCAACGACATCGTCGATGTAGAAGCAGACCGCGCACATCCCGTTAAATGCCATCGTCCCATCGCCTCCGGAGCTGTCAGCAAGGGGATGGGCTATGCACTCATGGCAGGCTGTGCCCTGCTCTCCTTAACCACCACAATGCTGCTTCAGGAGAACCGACTCACCACCGCTGCCGTCGTAGTGTTCTACTGGCTCCTTAATATAGCCTATTGCCTGAAACTCAAACAATATGCAATTCTCGATGTCTGTATCGTAGCTTTCGGTTTCGTGCTGCGCATTCTCGCCGGTGGCATTGCTACAGGTATTGTGCTGAGCAACTGGCTTGTACTGATGACGTTCCTGCTAACTCTCTTCATGAGCTTTGCCAAGCGACGTGACGATGTGCTGCGAATGGAGAAAACAGGTGAGGCGCCTCGCAAAAATACCAGCCGCTACAATCTCACCTTCATCAACCAGGCTGTCACCATCACAGCCTCGGTCACCTTGGTCTGCTACATCATGTACACTGTGTCGCCCGAAGTCACGGCCCGTTTCCACACCCAATACCTCTATCTCACCAGTATCTTCGTGCTGCTCGGACTGCTGCGCTACATCCAAATTGCCGTAGTGGACCAGCAGAGCGGCGACCCCACAAAAATCATTCTGCGAGACCATGCCACGCAGTTCATCGTTCTTGGCTGGCTCGCCGCCTTTCTGCTCATTATCTACTATTGACACCCATACAAGGAACGGTCGAACCTTTCCCTCCATCCGACAGTAAATTATGAAGCATCCTTTACACATTTTCGATTTTGACGGCACCCTCACCTCCGCTGACACGCTCCTGCAGTTCATCTGCCATGCCTGTGGCCTACGGCGTATGTTGTGGGGTTTTCTGCTCCATGCTCCGTTGTTAGTGCTCATGAAGCTTCATCTCTATGACAACGGAAAAACCAAACAGAAAATCTTCGCCTACTTCTTCCGGGGGATGGACATCGAGCATTTCAACATTCTCTGCCAGCAGTTTGCCTATGACAGCGCAGGACTGTGGCGTCCCGCAGCCAAAAAGGAAATAGACCGACTGCTCCATCAGAACACCGACATCATAATAGTCAGTGCCAGCATAGACAACTGGGTGGCACCTTTTTTCGCCCCATGGCAGGACCTACTCGCCCAACGACCGCAACAGCTTCGGATTGTCGGCACCCAAATAGAGGTAATCAACGAACGACTCACAGGACGATTCCTTACGCCCAATTGCTACGGAGAGGAAAAAGTGAGACGTGCCACCGAACTGCTCTCTATGCCCCGCGACGCATACGACATTACGGCTTACGGTGACAGCCGCGGCGACCGCGAGCTCCTGCAATGGGCCGACCATGCTCACTATCGACCTTTCCGATAGTCTGCTGACCATTGTAGAAAAAGCGGCGTTGACCAACTTCATGGCAGCAATCATCCTATAAATATACGTCTCCGGAAAACAGACAATAGTTAAATATGCGATATAGCCTTAAAGACACCTTTCAAAATCTACAACCACATCGTCGTCAGCAGTTGGGCGAGGTGGTGCGGTTTGGCATCGTAGGAACCCTCGCCACTCTCATCCAATACAGTATCTACTGGATTCTGCTTCAGTTGATTCCTCAGGAGGCGACCGGTGCAAAAGTGCATACATGGGCCACCATTGCCATGACAGCAGGTTATATCATCAGTTTCATATTCAACTTTTTCGCCTCCACACATTATACTTTCCGCGTAAAAGCTAACGCCAAACGAGGAGCCGGCTTCGCCTTGTCGCATGTGGTGAACTATCTGCTGCAGATGCTTACGCTCAACCTCTTCATCTGGTTAGGCGTTCCACGTCAGTGGGCTCCCATCCCGATGTTCTGCATCTGTGTGCCTGTAAACTTTCTTCTCGTGCGCTTCTTCCTGAAAAGTTCCAAAATCAACGGAAGTTCATCAGAGACATCAACTTCCAACCAAAGTTTCGAAAGCAATGAGAAGTCTTTGGAGAATTCTGCGGTTGACAACAATTCTTCAGCCGATAACAAATCTCTAACCGACGGAAATCCTTTGGGCACCGGCAATTCTGCGAATGACGATAATTCTTTGTCCGATAATAATCCTTCGACAGAGACTCCTCACGATTCCCAAGACATATTCCACCGCATTCTCCGTCCCTTCCGCATCTTCATTATCCGGCGCGAGGAACGGTGGCCCGCCCTCGTGGCTACCATTATCTTCACACTGCTCAACGCACTGACCATCATTCGCTACGACAGTAAATTCCACCTATTGAGAGAGGAGTATCATAGATTCTTCGTCCGCAACTTCCACATTTCCGGCTTCGACCCACTTACCTACAGCGACGTATCACAATGGGAAGTAGGCTATAATCCCTACCGCCATCCTCTGCTGGCTTTCTTCATGTATATTCCCAACCAAATAAACCAGGGACTGATGATGCTCACCGGACGCAACTGTGCACAGTGGGTAGTGGCTGTGCTGCTCGTCTTCTGCGCCCTCTACAGTTTCATCTTCCTTCGCCGCATCTTTCTCCGCATCATCGGCCTCGCTTCAGCCGACGCCACACTGCTCTCCGCTCTCTTCTTTTCCTTCGCCTACATCATGCTCTGCACCATGGTACCCGACCATTTCTGTCTGTCCATGATGGTTCTGCTGCTCACGCTTTACATTTCCGGTAGACTCATGGAGCAAGGCCGACGAATCAAAGTATGGCAGACCGTGGTGCTCTTCTTTTTCACGGCAGGCATCTCCCTCAACAACGGACTGAAGACCTTTATCGCAGCCCTCTTTACCAATCGACGCCATTTTTTCCATCCCCGTTTTCTGATTCCTGCCGTCATTCTTCCCTGTCTGCTCATCTGGGGATTCGCGCGATGGGAATATGCCACATTTGTATGGCCTAAGGAACACGCCCGAAAGGTGAGGATGGCAAAGCGAAATTCTGCTTTCCGCGACAAGACCTATCAACTTTTGGCTGACTCCGCCCGCAATGCCGGAACCTTTGACTCAATTGCCGTTGTAGCACAGGTAAACCACATCATGGAACAACGCAAGGCCAAACGGCGGAAATGGTTGAAAGAACATTCTTCCACCGTCAAGCAAGGCAAGCCATTGGCTAAAGGCGAATTCATGCGATGGACCGACACCACGACACCTCGTATGGCCTCGCTCGTAGAGAATGTATTCGGAGAAGGCGTTCAACTTCACCGTTCCTATCTGCTTCAAGACACCCTCTCCACCAGACGTCCCGTCATCGTGCCCTATCAGCACTGGTGGAACTATGTACCAGAGGCCCTGCTCGTGGTACTCTTCATTGTGGGTTGCTGGTACGGTCGGCGCAGTCGGTTCTTCTGGATGGTGGCATCGTTCGCTGCCCTTGATGCCCTATTACATCTCGGTTTAGGTTTTGGCATCAACGAAATTTACATCATGTCAGCCCACTGGATGTATTTCGTTCCCATCGCCATCGGCTATCTCCTTCTGCGAGCCCACGGTCGCTCACTCCTGCTTCTCCGCTCCTTACTGCTGCTCCTCACCCTCTATCTCTGGCTATGGAATGGTTCGCTGATTGTCAGCTATCTGGTTTGAGCTCATAAAGAAAGCAAAAGCCTCTTGCAGATAAGCTTTGCAGAACTTAGATAGATTCGAATAGAACTGAATAGTTTATGATAGAATTCGATTTAATATAATCTGCGGGATAACGGCTTTCATACAAGTAAAAGAACAGTGTTTTTATTGAACATAATCGATAAAAACATGCCTGTTTCTTCGATTATATTCGATAAAAGTGGTAACTTTGCTACCCTTTGCCGCTCGTTGTCCCCCCCCCTCTCATACCCAAAGCCAAGAGGGAGTTTTCTCTCATTGAACAAATAACCAAATAAGGTATGGGGTATTCTCTCATTGAGCAAGAACCAAAAGGGTGTATCCTTCCTTTGGGCAAGAGAACCAAACAGAAATCATTGGGATGCATCAGAAGTGAAGCGAGGCATAAGACCGACAATGAGGAATGGAAGAAGGAACAAGATAAACATCAAAAAAACAAAAAACGAAATACAACATGACCAACGAAGAACTGATGCGACGGGCTATCGCCCTTAGCGAAGAAAGTGTGCGGAAAGGCGGTGGTCCCTTCGGCGCCGTCATCGCACGCAACGGAATGATTGTGGCAGAAGCCTCAAACAGTGTCACCCTCGACAACGACCCAACGGCTCATGCCGAAGTGAACGCCATCCGACTGGCCTGTCACCGTGAAAAGACGTTTCACTTGAAAGGCTGTGACATTTTCTGTTCCTGCGAGCCATGTCCGATGTGTCTTGGCGCCATCTACTGGGCCGGACTGGACCGCATTTACTACGCCAATAACCGTCAAGACGCCGGAGCCATCGGCTTCGATGACGACTTCATCTATCAGGAGATTGCCACACCGATGGACCGCCGCCGCAAACCCATCACCATGATGTTGCGCGAAGAAGCTCTGCGAGCTTTCAGAATGTGGATGGAAAAAACCGATAAGGAAGAATACTAAAACGAAACATAGTATCAACTGTTCTTCCTGCGAGGTTCAGTTTGATACTTGTTATTGTAGTGCTTCACAAAATTATAGTGAAAGCATTTCTTAAGCACTTTAAACCAGTTGTAAGTTATTACAAAGCGAAGCCGGGGCAAGAAGGGCGAGTGACGCTGAATGTAGAGACATTCGGGAAGGTAGACGCGGTAGAGCATGGCTACGGTGTCAAATGCACTGAAGTCGTGGGGAGAGGCCTCGAATATCCACTGCTCTGCCAACATACGATCAACGCGTAACTTACGGTCAATGGGCTTCAGCTTCTTAATGTAGGTTGAAGTCGCCCACCAAAAGTTGCCCGCATAATGTCTGTATTTCGCCGGTCGCGGAGGATAGCGCAGGCAACCGTAGGTATCGAATCCGTCACATAGCACATTGACAGCTACCTGCCATCGGTCCATCATGAAATATTCCATAGCCTTCCGCCACGCCTCTTCATTGCGCTTGATGTATCGGAAATGGCGGTCGGCATTTTCCTTGGGCGCATGGAACGATACACCTTTCGTATGAAAATAGTAGAGCAGACACGGTTGAGCAGATGCTAACTCCCATACCTTGTCAAGAGCCTTGTACTCATACACTCTACCGTCATCGGACACAGAGAATATCTCCGAGGTGATACCCTGTAGGAGCTTCCGCAGCCGTTCCTCATCGCCTTCATGCAGGGCAATGCAGTCCACATAAAGACACTTCGTGGCATTCGCCAATCCGCTGGAGCGCAAACGGTCAAGTTGATCAGCGACCAATGACTCCCACCCATCGTCACAATAGACATGATAAACTCCGTAGACGGACAAATCAGACTGCGGCTGATGGTCATAACGCGAGCAATCCGTCAAGGTGTAGGTACGAAACAACGTATTATATATGGATACGATGACATTTTTCATTTCCCTTTCAAAATTTTAATATCTCAATATTTCACTTTTATCCCATATTCCAACTGTCATTCTAAGTTTCAGCTTCTTTCTTACAATTTCCGCTTCTAACTTAAAATTAGTGTTTTCCTCTTACAATATCTCTTTCAATATTTGACTTCCATCCTTCATTCCAACTGGTAGTTTCCTTTCGTTACAGGTGCTGTTTTTTCCAGCGCTGATAGCGTTTCTGGCATTGCTCCTTGTAACTGTAATGGAAGACGTGCTTGAGGAACTTGCGCCAGTTATACGTAAAGACGAAACGGAAACGGTCGGTCCATTTGGGCCGTTCTTCTGTATAGATGCTGCGCGGTATGCGGACATAATAGAGGTCCACCACCGTCTCAAAAGGTGAGCACACGCGGTGCGGTCTTTGAAAAGGCCACACTTCAGAATAAAATCTGTTACCGCCGATGTTTTCCGCTGACAATTCCGGAAGTTGACGTGCATAATCAGAAGATACCCACCAGAAGTTACCTGAAAACATCTTATAATCTCGCGGAGGCCACTGGTAGCAGCCATATAGGTCGTAACCGTCGTTCAAGGCATTAACGGCGATATGCCATTTATCGAAAATGAAATATTCGAGCATTATCCGCCATTCCTCTATCTTGTGCTGGAACGATCGGAAACGGCGGTCGACGGCTCCAACAGCCTGATAGGAGATACCCTTGGTATGGAAGTAATAAATCAAGCAAGACTCTTCCTGCGCCATGTGTCTTACCCAGCGAAGGGCAGGATATTCATAGGCAGAAGCTTCGCTTGTAGCCGAGATTATCTGCAACTTATCGCTGTCCACCATTTTCCTCAATTTTTCCTCATCGCCCTCATGCCGGGTGATAATACTGACAAAGAGTTTCTTCGACGCTCTCAGAAGACCACTTCGACGTAAATGGTCTATCTGCTCCTTCACCATCTTCTCCCATCCGTTGTCACAATAGATATGATAAACGCCATAGAAGGGTTTTCCCGCCTCCGGCTCATGGTCGTAGCGACTGAAGTCGTAGCGGTCGTAAATATGGAATAGCTTGTCGATGATTTTCATTGAATAACTTCGCAAAAGTGATTGTCTTGTAAAGAAATTGTCAGTCGGAACTACTTGTGTCGAGTTTTCCGCACGCTATGCCGCTATCATGCGCCCTGTTCCTGGAATGACATTATCAGCCGCTCAAACATCTGTTCCAACGAGAGATGCGGCTGCCATCCCAACTTTCTTAACTTTTCACAACAGAGTCTCAGTTTCGTGGTGGGCGAGTAGCCCATGCCTTCCTTCAGTTCCACGACAGGTTTTAATTGAGGAGCGAAGCATTGGCAGACCATTCGTGCCATGTCAATAATGGATATGTATGATGTTTCATTGGCCACATTATACGCCTCGCCGTCTGTTCCGCGCAGCAGGATATAGAGCAGGGCCTCAATGGCATCGGTGGTATAGCAATAGCAGCGGGACAGTTCGCCAGTGGTGTGAAGCACGATGTTCTCCCCATGAACAATATGACGGGCGAAGTCGGCGAACACTCTTCCATCGTCTCGGCTCACCCCGGCTCCAAAGGTCTGTGCCAACCGTGCCACTCGTACTTTCAGTCCATACTCCGCCTGATAGTCCTTACAGAGATTTTCCGCCATGCGCTTAGCCAGTGGGTAACTGCTGCGAGGTGCCATCGGGTCAACATATCCCTGACAGTCCTCCGTGAGGGGATGACTATCGTCACTAATGGTGCCATAGACCTCAAGCGTGGAGACATCCACCATGACAGACTGCCGAGACAGGGCATAGCGTAACATGGTCTCCGTGCCGTTCAACACCGTGCACACCGTCTCCACCGGATGGTCCACGAAGAAGCGCGAGGCCGTGGGACTGGCGAAGTGGAGAATGTAGTCGCAGTGCTCCGGGGCATCGGCGAGATCTCCCGGCTGGGAGAAATCGTGCAGAAGCATTTTCGGTGACTCCTCTCCCGTTCCGAAGATGTTGCGAAACTTGTCTTCATCGCGTGCCACACCGATTACTTGCAGTCCGAGTTGCCGCTGCTGGTCTATTCGCAGCAAAGCTCGCACAGCGGACGATCCCAACAATCCTGTGGCACCCGTCACCATGATAGTCTTGCCCCGCAAATCCTCATAGAGAGGGAAACGGTCTGCCAGCAGGTGCAGGTCCTCTTCCTGTACGGAGTCAATGCCGGCTGACTGTGCCGATTGAGCGGCGGACTGTTCTGCTTTATTATCTGAAGGGTGATTGTTCATAGATTGCTTCATTTTCAGATACCGAATATTTGCTGGTCCTCATGAACCTTTACCATCGCGCGGAAAACGAAGAAGTCGGTGGGAGTCGTAATCTTGATGTTTTCCATAGGACCTATCACCGTACCCAATCTGTAACCGTAGTGACTCATCATGGTACACGAGTCAATGAAATCATGTCGATTTTCGGCGATAGCCTTGCGATGGGCACTCATAATGTCGTGGAGACGGAAACTCTGCGGGGCCCTCGCTATAAGTGAATTGTCACGGGTAGGAATTTCGAGCGAACCATCCTCCTGCTTCACGATGAAAGTCTCTGTAGCTGGCACACAGGTGATACACGAACCGCACTCATTCACTTTCTTAATGTTGTCCGTGATGGTATCCTCCGTTATCAACGGACGCACACCGTCGTGTATGAGCACTGTGGCGTTCTCTCCCGCTGCATATTTCTCGGCAGCCACAAGTCCGTTGTAGATGGAGTCCTGTCCCGTAGCCCCGCCGGGAACGATGCTGACCACTTTGTTGATTTCAAATTTGCGGAGCTGTTTTTCTAAAAAGGGAATCCACGGTTCGATACACGCCACAACGATGGCATCTATCTGCGGATGATTATCAAACAATTCAAGGGTGTAGATGATGATGGGCTTGCCGTTCAGCTCCAGGAATTGCTTGGGGCGCGACTTGGTGTGCATACGCAGACCAGAACCGCCGGCAAAAATTACCGCTATGTTCATGATTCGAAGTGTGATTAAGGTTCTTGATAAGTTTATCGGTTATGGCAGTGGCAAATCCGTGTAGCAGACTTTCCTCATGCCGTTCTTGAGAGAGTCAGTCGAGAAATTCCACGTCCATTTGATGCCGGTCGCGCTTCTCACGCGGTGGCAAATCCATGTAGTTGCCGTATGCTATTCTGCATAACTCATCCGGGTCGGCCGGTCCCTCGAAAGTATATCCCTCGAAGGTCAGAGGACGGTGAGGCACCATGGCTCGTCGCGGATTGCGCTCGTAGAACCAGGCTCCGTAGGAGTGCATCATATAGTCCCGGCTTCCGAAAAGATGTCCGATAAATCGGAAGCAGGGAAAGACTCCATAGTGGAGCACGTCATAGCCCAGTTGTGCCAGACGGGGATACCGTCCCGCAAAGCAAAGATTGACATTCACCGACAGCTTAGCCGCCAAGCGCTGCATCCAGGGGATAATGCGGTCCTCATAGGGAAAGATATCGACGTGCAGTCCCTGATAGCGCAGCGCCTCCATGGCCCGCCGGTCCTTTTCGGGCATGCTCTCGCGGCTAACCTCGCGGCTCTTCAAGTCACGCAGAGTGGCCCACTCCTTATAGTAGCCCTTGTCTGTGGTATTGTCCTGAAGCACGAACTGCGGATGGGGATGTTCCTTGAGATACTTACAGAGGCGGTGGAAATCACGATAGTCCACCACGAAATCTATGTCGTCGTCCCAGGGAATGAAACCTCCGTGACGCAACGCCCCGAGTATGTTGCCCCCGTCAAGACGACAAGGCACTCCTGCTGCCTGCGCTGCCTGCTGCAGATAGATAGCCATTTCGAGCAGACGTTCCTGCGCCTTTCGCAGGGGAGACCCTTCTGGATTGTACATCCGGCGCAGGTCCTCCTCCGTCTCACCTGTATTATAGATTCTATGTGATGGATTGTCACTCATTGGATTTTCTTTTTGTTTTCGTTTCTCATCACTTGCTCCAACAGCGCCTCCACAGCCTCACCACAGTTAACGGCATTATAGGTTTTCTCGGCCAACCGGCGTCCGTTACGACCCATGGCGCGAGCCTCGTCAGGATGTTCCTGTATATAAGTGATGGCACGTTGCCAGCCTTCTACATCCCGATAGTCTACCAACAGTCCGCAATGTTCTGTCTCCAAGTTCATGGGCATCCGTGTATTGCGGCTGCAAATCATCGGAATTCCCAGTGCCAGAGCCTCCACCACGGTGGTAAGTCCCACGGTGTAATTACTTTCCTGGCAGCAGATAACTGCGCACTGACTGTGATACACCTTCAGCGCCATGTCCTTCACCACGTCGCCCTGCACATAATGTACCTTGACATTGGGCTTCAAGGAAAGCGACTGAAACAGCCGTTCATAGCTGAATCCGTTTGTCTGACGGCAGATATAGATGTCGAGAGGTGCCCAGGTACGATTGAAGGCCTCCACGAGGGTAGGCATGTCACGCCGCTCCTTGCCCGTGGAAACGAAGCCTTTGTGTTCTCCGTCAGTATTGGCAGCCATGAGTCTGTCATAAAAAGGTAAATCGGCTCCCCAGGGAATGATATGGAGATGACCGCGCGGTGCCTTGCATGAACGAAGAGAATCTTCAACAATAGGCTTCGAGAAAAACAGCAACTCGTCGAAGCCCCGGTAAAACAGTCGGGCGACCAGCTCGCGCAAGAGTTTGCGTGCACGTACAACGGGCTGGTGATGCCAGCAGACCACAGGACGGCGGAAAAGTCCCACGGCTCGAAGGAAAACGATAAGTTCCAAACCGCGGAATGTCGTGGCATAAAGTACGTCGAAGTCCTTCCGCCGACGCCATACCTTCACGAGGGTGTCGAGGGAAAGACGCCACCTTCGTGCCGTGGACATCGGGTGATGATAGATGACACTGTGTCCCTTCCGTTCCAATTCTACGGCTCCATAAAGCAAATGCGTAGGTAGTCCGTCAGTCTCTATTTTCTGTCGAACACCCGACGCATCAATATTATGGTAATAATAGATTCGCAAGTTTGATGATGATGTTACAATGTTTCGTTGTAAGGGTTGTCTTTTGCAAAAGTAGTGCTTTTTTCTTTGACAATCAATATTTTCCTATTAATTTTGCAGTTCAATAAGCAAAAAAAACATGTCATCACTCAAAGAGAAAACAGCTTCCGGACTTCTATGGTCAGCGCTCAACAGCGGCCTCATGCAATTGTTGAACGCAGTGATTGGTGTGTTCCTTGCGCGACTGCTCCTCACCTCCGACTACGCCCTGGTAGGCATGGTAACAATTTTCAGTGCCATCGCCACGACTATACAGGAGTGTGGGTTTACGTCGGCGCTGACCAATCTGGACCATCCTACGGACCGTGACTATAACTCCGTGTTTTGGTTCACCACGCTGATGAGTATCTTTCTCTATACCGTGCTCTTCTTTTGTGCGCCACTGATAGCCGACTATTACCGCCAGCCGAAGCTTGTGGCCCTCTCGCGCGTGAGCTTTCTGTCCATCCTGGCGGCTGGCCTCGGCACCGTTCCCCATGCCTACCTCTATCGGAATATGATTATCAAGGAGACCACTTTGCTACGTGGCGGCGCACTTCTCGTTTCAGGTATCGTGGGCATCACTATGGCATTCATGGGCATGGCTTACTGGAGTCTGGTGGTACAGCAACTGACTTATATCACCATTACCTCCGTCGGAAAGTTTTGGCTCGTACCCTGGCGCCCGTCGCTACAGATTGATTTCGGACCTGTACGCAAGATGTTCGGATTCAGCAGCAAAATACTCGTGCCCAATCTCATCAACCAAGTAAGCCAGAACATCCTCACCGTCATCTTTGGACGCATCTTTCCCGTGGGCATGGTGGGCAACTTCACCCAAGCATGGAAGTGGAACAACATGGCATCGGGCACCGTCGTGGGGATGCTGGGACAGGTGGCCCAACCGGTATTCTCGACCCTGCAGCATGCTCCTGAAGAGCGTCAGGCCGCTGCTCTGCGCAAGATGGTTCGTTTCACCTCTTTTCTTACCTTCCCCCTGATGTTCGGACTGGCATTCGTGGCATACGAATTCATCATACTGCTTATCTCCGAAAAGTGGATTGACAGTGTGCCAATTCTCCAATTGCTCTGTCTCGGCGGTGCCTTCCTGGCCTTGTATCAACCCCTTCAAAATTTCGTCATCAGCCACGGGCGTTCCGACCTTTTCATGTGGACCAACATCTCTCAACTTATGGTGCAACTGGCTGTCATCTTGATGCTCCATCGTCAGGGAATATTAGTCATGGTAGGAGTCTATTCTGCCATCACAGCCCTTTGGACCTTCGTATGGTATCACTGGGTGGCACGGATTATTCACTATCGACTTTTAGACTTCTTAAAAGACACAATGCCCTTCCTCCTCGCCACAGTGGTCGGCATTGCCATAGCCAGCATTCCTGTATATTTCGTTCATGGTCTGCTTCTCCGCTTCATTATTAAAGTTGTAGTGGTGGCGTTGGTGTATGTGGGCATCATGAGATTAGCCGGTGCACAGATTATGAAAGAAAGCATCAACTATCTTCTCCACCGAAAGACACAGGGATAAAATCACTTCTTATAAATTTGCTCTACAAAAGAAATCATACTAAAACAACACAAAATCCTAGGATGTTCATCGTGTGATAGCAGTATATTAATGTACGTGTTGTGCCAGAAGATATTCCACAAGAAGTGTAGCATTATAACAGAAGAGGTAAACGGCGAAGATGGCCATGCCCAAGGAGAGTTGCTGACGGAATGCTCCTTGTGCCCGTCGAAGTACATAGGCACATGCCACGGGGAGCAACATGGCCCAGCCGGAAGCCATGATGTAGACCTCATTGAGTCCGAAGCCGAGCAGTACGTTCACCGTGAAGTCCACGGCTGTCCACATCAACACCATCTGCATCACACCGTCACGCCAGCCACAGACAATACCGGCTAAGATAAGCAGAATGATGAGTACTTCCACTGCATAGTTCAACCCGTTGTGGTAGGACACAAAAATGGGACGATCGAAAGACATGTCATAAAGCAGATAGTCCTTGTGGAGCTGGAACGACTCGCCCAGGAGATTGTCCCATACGCTGCGTAGCCGAGGCGTAGAAATATCTATAAGACCGGTAATAGGACCGTCGCCCAGCTTCTTTCCCTCATACTTGGCAATCCATTTTTCACGTCTTTTCCTTTGTTCAGTGAATTTCTTTCCCTCTTTCTTTTTCTTCTCCGCTATCATCTTCTTGTCGCGTGCTATCCGCTGCTCCAAACGAGGCTGCTCTATATAGATATACTCAGCAAGATAGACACCGCCTAACAACAGCAAAGGGAAAACAACGCCCGGTAGCAACCAGCGAGGATGGAAGAAGTGCCGGCCATTGCAGCGCAATCCCGAAAGCAATACTTTCAGTCCGTTGGTAGGCGCTATGCCTGTAGTGAGAAACAGGAGGACTCCTGACTTCCAGGCTGCAAGACGCTTCGAAGTTCGTAGTGCCCGACCCGCTACCAACAAAGTGAGGGACAAGAGGAAAAGTGAGAAGGCGAAATGGTCGGGACACACCAATGGCACCATGACATGAGCCACCGCGAAAAGGAGAAGCGTGAGCATGGATGAGGCAAAACTATCGAGCGCCATCACCTCACGAAGGAAACGAAAGAAGAACACGGCTGTCCAGGTGGCAAGGACCACAAGGAGGCAAGCCATCATGGGCATACAGAGATTGACGTTCAAAACGGACATCGCCCACTCGTTAATCCAGCGCAGAGGATAGAGTACGGTAAGAAACAGCGGATGCCTGCCGCTCTCGAAATAGATTTGACCATTGGAGAGAAACACACACGACCAGGCATCATAGCCCGAAATACGGAAAATCTTGGAGTAGAGAGTGTAGAAGCCTACGTGCGAGGTCAGTTGGTACTTATCCCAATAACTCCATACCTGCAGGGCATTTAGGGCGGCAAACACGATGAAGGTAGTCAGTGCCACCCATCGTTCCTCTCCCCGGATCAGGAAAATTTGGAAAGGACGTGCCAGTCTCAATCCCCATTGCCTGATAGCTGTTGAATGATACATCTTCATTTTTTCAAGTTCCCTCTTTGCTGACGTGAGTTCACGCATCAGTTGTTTGGGAGTGCAAAGTTAGCGCTTTTCAACGGGAATCTCAGCCTGCAGAATAAAAAAGTCTGATATTCTTTCGCTTTTTTCCTTTCCTTCTATTAATTTTGTCCAAAGATTTGCCGTGTACAGACATACCATTTCCACGTCAGCCCATCCCACCGCGACGGTTAGGATGTCTCACGAAATTCAATTGTTCATCCTAAAGTTCCGAACCCGACAACTATGAGAATAAAGAATTGCTCCTGCCGTTTCTTGCGGTTTAGTCTTGCCTTGTGCTTGTTGACATGCAGCCTGTCGCTCCATGCCCAGAAGAGCTATAAGGGCGACGGTCCCGACGACATTCTGCGCTATGTTCCGCTTACGGCAGCCATCACCTTGAAGGCCTGCGGGGTAGAGAGTGCCTCGTCGTGGAAGCGATTTGTAGTGAACGTTGCCCTCTCCGAGGCGTTCTCGTTGGGTCCCACCTTTGCGCTGAAATACATCACCCATGAGAAACGTCCCGACTGGACCGACCATCACTCTTTCCCTTCCGGTCACACCACGATGGCTTTCTCCGGTGCAGTGATTCTCGACAAGGAGTTCCGCCGGGTATCGCCTTGGATAAGTGTGGCGGGCTATAGTGTGGCGACCTTTGTAGCCGTCGACCGTGTGGTACGTCACCGGCACCATTGGCAGGATGTAGCAGCAGGTGCTGCCATCGGAGTCGGAGGCACCCTCCTGGGCTATTGGCTGGGCGATAAGCTGACAGGCGAAAAGTCCCGCTATTATGTCGGAGCCACTTCCGATGGCGTGGTACTTGCCATCCGCTTGTGAGCTTCAACTCCATGTCCCGAGTGTCAATATGAAACAGAAAAATATGTTTCATCCTCTTCACATGTCCTTTTCACCTTTTTTAATGTCCTTTTGGTTGAAAAAGATAGATATGTCCAAAGGGAAATGATTATTTTTGCACCGTACTTATCAAGGAGGTATTTTCCTGTATCACCCCATCATAAACTGAAAAGGAGTTCTATCATAAGGTAAAGAGAATGTCATTCCTACAAAATAATAAACATCATAGGTAAAAGGCAGTTCCCAACTTCAGGAATATTCCCCACAGAGAGGGAAAAGTGTATCTTCCATATAGGTATCACAAGCATATCCATAAAAATTAAATAAAAACAGCAATGAAAAGAATCTTTTTGAAACTTTCCGCAGTAGCTCTCTTGCTCACGGCAAGTGTCACTGCCAACGCTCAGATTAGTTTGAGCAGTGTTCTCAACAAAGTATCTTCGGCAGCAAGTTCCGCCACATCATCCACCAAGTCTTCAAGCAGTTCTACGGGAAGTCTAATTTCCGGCCTCACCTCCATCTTCTCTTCCAACAAGGTGGCAAAGGCATCCGATCTCGTAGGCACCTGGAGCTATGAGGAACCCGCTGTGGTATTCACATCCGAGAACGCTCTCAGCAACTTGGGTGGCAAAGCTGCCTCTTCTGTCATCGAAAAGAAACTCCAAACGCAGCTCAGCAAATACGGCATCACGAAGGGCAAGATGACCATGACTTTCGATAAGGACGGCAACTTCACTCAGAACATAGGTGGTCGTAAACTCACTGGCACCTACACGCTGAGCGACAAGAACGTCGTACTGAAATACGGTGGTACGGTGAGCCAGATTGTAGGCACCACACAGGTAGACGGCAACAGTCTCCTCATTGTCATGGATGCCTCCAAGCTCTTGAAATACGCCAGCACGCTGGGCTCTCTTTCAGGCAACTCCACTCTCAAGACCGCATCCTCGCTACTCGGTAACATGGACGGTATGGAGTGTGGACTTCGTCTGAAGAAATAAAGACTTCCCACCCTGCTATCGACACCCCTGAACCTGTTAAAGTAAAGGCTGCGCCTCACTCAGCAAGAAAGATGCTGAATGAGACACAGCCCTTTTTGTTGCTTCATAGAAAAATCCTTGCCTCTGATTTGCTTTTGTCAATGCTTCTTCCTATTTTTGCAGTAGCAACAATCTTAAAATTATGGGAAACCAACTTACATTTGACAAGGATTTCTCTCCTATGCCAATCGCAGACCTAATAGATGGTCATCATTTATTCGTCATACCATCATTTCAAAGAGGCTATCGATGGGAAAAGAAACAGGTACTAGACCTTCTTGAAGATATTAAGCAGTTTGCAGAAGAAGATGCGCCGACAAGCGATTCCTACTTCCTGCAGCCTATTGTAGTAAAGCGCACCCATTACAATGGTCAAGAAGCATTTGAGGTGCTCGACGGTCAACAACGGCTTACCACGATGCTCTTGATTCTAAAACGACTCATGAGAAAACTAGGCGAGGACGACCGTACATTTTATGAAGACAATCTTTACAAAATCGTTTATAAAAATCGCCCACAACTGAATTTTGACCATCCCTCGCCTGCAGACAATATAGACAGTTTCTATCTGTATGAGGCAAAGACCATCATAGACAACTGGTTTAAGGAGCAGACCGAAAAGAGACAAAACCTCAGCCGTTTCATTGGAACCCTCCTGTATGCACAAAAACAACAGGTGAAGATTATTTGGTACGCCCTTGACAAAGACCGACAGGAAATAGAAAGCATCAACATCTTCAACCGACTGAACAGGGGTAAGATTTCCCTCACCAGTTCGGAACTGATAAAGGCGCTCTTCATCATGGACTATGAACTTAGCAATAATGGTGACAATACCGCCTCAGAACAGTTATCCATGGAGTGGAATGAAATGGAGCGCAAGTTTCAAGATGACAAATTCTGGTATTTCATCAGCGATGATGACGGTGAAACGCAGACCAGAATAGACGTCATCTTTGATTTCGTCACCCAACGCAAGCCGGAACAAGACAAGGACTATTCCTATCGGGAGTTTCAAAGGCTTTATGACTTCTGTCGGAAAAAGGACCCTGCTGACAACGAATCTACATTCGATTGTACATGGTGTTTCGACATCAGAGACATGAGAGATGCCTGGAAATACATACGCAGGACATTCGACCGACTAGAAGCCTGGTACGAGGACAATATGTATTATCATTATATAGGCTATCTCGTCGCTGTTGGCTTCACCCCTCTCAATACTTATAATTGGCTGGAAGAGGCAAAGCTGAGGAGAAAGAGGGTCGAGCCCAATCATGAGTGGACAGACGAAGACACGGAAAATGAGTTCCATCGTTTGATTATGGAACGCTTTAAAGACCCACAAAAGAATACCTATATTACAAAGGATGCCATTGACGACTTTGAATATTCCAATCAGGACATGGTTCGTCGAATTCTACTGCTTTTCAATGTAGAGACGTGCTTGAAGAGCAAGAACATCCGCTTTGCCTTTGACCAGTTCAAGAAGGGCCAATGGGACATAGAACATGTCGACTCTCAAAACGAAGCGTCCTTACAGGAATTCGGCGACCGCTTGCGCTGGCTGAAAAACGTGAAGTTCATTCTTGGGCTGGAGCATACCAACAGAGCTTCTGACCTTGCCAAAGTCGCGGGGAACTTGATAACTGATTTCGAAGAAAACGAGCACGTCAACCTTACGGCCTACAACGACTTCTACACGAAGGTCAACAAGCACTACGCAGCGGAGAACGGAGAAGATGAAGAGAAGGTGGATTTGACAACTCGTCGCAAGGACTACCTGAGCAACCTCACATTGCTCGACAGTCGCACCAATCGTGAATATAAAGATGCACCTTTTGCCTACAAACGTTACTGCATCGTGAAATACGACCGTCTTGGCGACAGGTTTATCCCCGTGTGCACTCGTAATCTCTTCCTCAAGTATTACTCAGACAGTGACAAGCAATCGTCATTCCTTGACACTATCCGTTGGAACGAGGCTGACCGTAGCGACTATTTGAAAGCCATCCATGAGAAGGTGGACCCCATTTTCGATTCCGTAGTTAATAAAGAAGATACTGATGAGCAATAAGAAATATAACTTCCGAGAATTTCTAAACGAACAGGGCTGTATCCGCATCCCTAAAATTCAACGCGACTATGCACAAGGACGCCTCAACAAGGACGTTAATGAAATTAGGAAGAACTTCGTCCACACGCTGATGCTGGTCGTCAAAGGGAAAAGGCAAGAGGCCGAACTGGACTTTATTTACGGCAGCACCAAGCGGGATGCCTTTGAGCCGTTGGACGGACAGCAAAGGCTGACAACGTTGTTCCTGCTGCACTGGATGATGGGAGTAGATTTGCAGTCGCCCAATGACAAGCACCGGTCTGCCTTCACTTATGAAACAAGAAATACATCCGTTGAATTTTGTGATGAACTGGTACAACACGATGCATCCATGTTTATCACAGAAGCTAAGGAAAAGTCTACCAAGGAAGGACATAAAATCCAGCCGTCAGGAATCATTACGGCTCGTGACTGGTTCAAATGGGAATGGAAATACGATCCTACCATTCTCTCCATGCTTGTCATGATTGACAGCATTGCCGACGAGATGGGAAAAGATTGGGAAGTGAATCTGCCTACTTATCGTTCCAACCTCGACAACATTCGTTTCAACAGACTAAACCTTGGAGAATTTGGTCTCTCCGACGAATTGTTCATCAAAATGAATGCCCGTGGAAAACTATTGTCGGACTTTGACAAGTTGAAGTCAACGCTGGAAGAGGAACTACAGTTGCAGCAAAAGGAAAGACATGAGGACGGGAAACCTCTTGCAACGGTAGAAGAGGAAAAGCAATGGCGCTCCTTGATGGATGGCGCATGGATTGACCTTTTCTGGCATAAGTATGCCAGGAACGTGATTATTCAATCTACTGATTCTGTCGAAGAGAAAAAGGATGAACCTTTGAAAGCCGCCAAGCAATCAGAGTATATCCTCAAGCTACTGCTCCTAAGAACGATATCCCTCGAACTTCTTGAGTCGTCTGGAAAGATGGATGGGGACTCTCTTTCCGAGGCCGCCTATCGCATAAATTCTGATACGATTGACAATTTGTTATATGCCTATCAAGACAATCTTGCCGATTTTCGTAGTGATGAAACGAGTGTCTTGGTCCCAGAAGATAAGGCCTTCATCAATTTTAAGGAATTGATGAATGACGTCAATCATCTTATTTATAAGGATGAAGCTGGAGTGTATCACGAAATAACGAGCAAATTCGAAAGAAACTCTCACATCGAAGATAACGAGTACACCCTGTTCGACTCTTTCCTGACAGACCGCGTCGGTAATGACGTGGAACTCGTCTTCTTTGCCATGCTTCTATTCTTAAGGGCTTATCCAATGGAGCGAGAAGACGATGGGACTACTTCGGAAGACAATTTCCTGTTTGTCCCCGAAAAGCACAAAGAATGGATAAAGAATATTGAGAACTGGGTCCGTAGTATGCGTAACATCTTGCTAAATGACAACAACAATCAGCGCATAGACCGAATAGCCTTCATGCTTGAAGCCATGTCAAGTTTACGCTCCATAACGCACAACTTAGAAACATTTGTCCGTGACAACAACTTGTCCATGGAGAAAGACCCTCTTTGCGTACAGAAGTTCTTCGCGTCTCAAAAGGGACAGACCTATCCAAGAATAGACAATCAGTCTTATGCTGAGGAAACAACCAAAGCTACGCTCGAAACTACCAACAGCAAATGGATTGATGAGATACGACTGGCCGAGAGTCAACCTTATTTATGGGGACAGATTCGGTGCCTGCTGTCTTGGTGTAAGAATGACTGTGACACCTTCCAGAAGTATAGGCTTCGCTTGGAACAAATTTTGAATTTCATCTCTTCAGATGACACAAAGATATACTTAATTCTCCTTGCATCCTTTCCTGGTTACTGGGCAGACAGTGACAGGCTATATGTCTTCAACCGGGATCGTGATAATAGCTTCAAACGTTATCTGCGCGAAAGGGAGAAGGGGGAGAATCTATATGGAGCCTGCTTCAAGAACCTAATTGACAAATGGAAAGATATAGCCCCAGACGCCACGTTTGGTGATTTTGGCAGCCTTGTAGTCAAGGAAGCCGTTTCCACTGCGAAGCCGTGGCTCAAGAGCATTCTGCTCCAACCGGATATGATACGCTGGTCTTACCAAAGAAGAATCTTCATGCAGGATGGTCACGTCGTCTTAGCCCAACGGAAAACGACGCAAAGTCATTGCTATGATCCGATTTTCCTTTATTTCTACTATGTCTGCTTGGACAAGCATATCCCAGAGAGCAAGTTCCATCAAGGTGACTCAAAAGATGACGACCCTTATTCTTTCCGAATTTTCGATTATATCGTAAAATGGGAAGGAACAGAGGGTGCATATTCAGTCACCAATTCTGTAGATGGCAATACAGGCATCTACACTGACAAAGAGATGTTCCAAAAAGTGAACGACTACATTGATGCTCATGTTGTAAGTAGCGATAATGAAGTGCTGTCTCTGACAACGTGAAACGATATCTATAGCGGGATAATTCTATATCTCTGACTACGCAAATCAATATCTCTGGCTACGTAAATCAATATCTCCAGCAACAAGAATCTGTTATTTTTGAAAAGGTGTACCCGTTGAGAAACAATTGAGAGTTAACGGAGAAACTATGAGGGTGTTGATAGTTAAGGGCACAAATAACGCTGATTTACATTATCAAAACCTGTTAAACACAATAAGGCAGATAGTCAAGGAAAAAGACTATCTGCCTTATTTATTGGTTGCTGTCTGTACTTAAGAATAAGAAAAGGGATTATCAGTACGGATGTTAAATCCATTTGGCATCACACTTTCAATTATGAATTATGAATTGTGAATCATACTAATACACTGTAAATCCATTTGGCATCACACTTTCGATTATGCATTATGAATTGTGAATTGTGAATTATACTAATACACTGTAAATCCATTTGGCATCACACTTTCGATTATGAATTGTGAATTATGAATTATAAATCAATACTTTTCTTCCGCTGTCCGAAGCATTGCACTCTTTGCCGTGACGGTGACGGGACGCGAAGAATCAGCTACGCGTACCACAACGAGGGCACGGCCAAAGAAAGCCTTACGATGATCAGACTGAAAACGCTCCATGGAGAACTGACTGCCGTTGTCCACCCCGGCTATTGTGCCGTTGGTTACGCTGAAGTGAATGTCATCCTCGGCCCAAGGACAGAGGTTACCTTCACTGTCCGTTACCTCAGCACGAATGAAGTAGGTGTTATCGCCCTTGTAGTCCATCGTGAGACGTATCTGTTCAGGAGCTCCAGCCGTGCGGATTGTCTGCTGGGCCACCTGCCGACCCTGCTGCCGCGCCACGACCTTCACCTCGCCGGGTTCGTAGGTCACCCGCCAAGCCACATGATAGGTATGGGGCGTCTTGCGACGCACGCCCTGGCTCTTGCCATTCACGAAAAGTTCCACCTCGTCGGCCTGATTATAATAACACCACATATCGACGGTCTGGCCTTCCACCCAGTTCCAATGAGGGAAGAGATGGAGCACACGACGCGAAGTCCATTCACTCTGATACATATAATAGACATCCTTGGGGAAACCCGCCAAGTCGACAATACCGAAATAGCTGCTGCGTGCCGGGAAGCCGTAAGGCGTAGGCTCGCCGATATAGTCGAAGCCGGTCCAGATGAACTGGCCGCTGACATAAGGCGTATGTTTCACGATGTCCCACGTCTCCTCGTGGGTAGAGCTCCATGAGGCATGACTGTTATCATAAGCCGAGCACATCATCGAAGGGTCTGTATAGGGCAGGTCCCACCGCTTGGGCATAATGAAGATGCTGTCCGACGGCATACGGTAAAAGCCGCGCGTCTGAAGCGCCGACACACTCTCGGTAAGCAGAAATGGCTTGCCGGGGAAATTGTGCGGCACATCCTTAATCCACTGCCGGTGATAGTTGAAGCCGATGAGATCAAGAGCCCCGCTCTTGAAGAGATTATTGTCAGGCGATGGTTCATTGCAGCCGGCTGTAATAGGACGAGTCGGGTCCAGTCGGCGTACGATGTCAGCCAGTCTCCACGTGAGTTTCTGATTGAAGTTGAGAGTGGTGTCAGCAGAGAGATTCTCACTGCCATGTCCGGCATTAAGGATGAGATTAGCCTCCTCGAGTGAAAGATTGTCGGCGTTGACGTTGTTCCATTGCTCCAGCACCTCGTTGCCAATGCTCCACATCAGGATAGAAGGATGGTTGCGGTCGCGCAACACCAAATCGGTGAGATCGCGCTCAAACCACTGGTCAAAGAAACGGGCATAGTCGTTCTTTGTCTTCCGCTGACGCCACATATCGAAGCTCTCGTCCATCACGATAAAGCCCATCGTGTCACACATGTTGAGCAGTTCCGGAGAGGGAGGATTGTGAGAGCAGCGAATGGCATTCACGCCCATTTCCTTCATCTTGACGAGTTGCCGATGCAGTGCATCAGTATTGAGTGCCGCACCAAGACAGCCCTGGTCATGGTGGAGACACACACCGTTAATCTTCATATTTTCGCCGTTCAACCAGAAACCAGTCTTGGCATCAAAACGGAAATCGCGGAAAGCCGTCGTAGTGGTCACACTGTCTACCACCTCGCCGCCTACGATAATACTCGTGGTGACATGATAAACGTAGGGCCGACTGACTGACCACCGTTGCGGACGGCGTACCCGCAGGTTGTGGGTGAAGCGTCCGTTCTCCTGTCTTGCCACTATCTTTCCCCGGGCATCTCTCACCACGTTTCTCACCATGGGATGAGCTGCCGTATGCTCAGCATCGTCGAGGGTCACATTGACCGAGAGGCGGCCGTCGGCCTGGGGTACCACATATACTCCCCAGTGGGCAATGCGCAACGAACGAGTGGTGGTAAGCCACACGTTGCGGTAAATGCCGCATCCTGAATACCATCGACTGTTGGGCTGGTCGCTGTTGTCCACCCGCACGGAAATCACATTGTCACCCTTGCGCAGATAGGGCGTCAGTTCGTATTCGTAGGATATATAACCATAAGGTCGTGTACCGAGTCGATGACCGTTCACCCATACGGTCGCATTCATATAAACACCGTCAAACTCTATAAAGCATCGCTCTCCCGAAGAAGGACTTGCCTGGAAATGCTTGCGGTACCACCCCACTCCACCTGGCAGAGCACCGCCTCCGGCTCCCGACGGGTTACTGGCAAAGAAGTCCCCCTCTATGGCCCAGTCATGGGGCAAGTCCAGCTTACGCCAATGACTGTCAGCATAGTCGGGTGAGCTCATTGTGGCACTATCACCGAGACAGAAAAGCCAATCGCTGTTGAACGACTGGCGCGTGCGAGACTGGCCCGGGAGGGACGTCAGAAGGAGCGACAAGACTCCTAAACATTTAATGATAATGGTAGATGGTTTCATGTTGCAAGAGTTTCAGAAAAGCTCGGTGGGCCGGACGTAATGTCCAGTCCACCGAGCAGAAAATTATAAGCGTACCTTCAGGGATTTTCCCTGATAGTTGACTAATTTGCCTTCGGCCTTGTCCAAATCGAGGCTGCGAGGCTGCTGGCTGTTCACCAGTACCACCTTGAATCGACGATTCTGCAACATACCGGGGAAAGAACCTTTTCGCTGAGAGATGTCGAGAGTGTGGTTCTTATCATTATAAACGAAATCAATGGTTGCATATTGTCCCTTTTCATAATTATAATTGGTACCCTCGTCCTCGTAGAGCGTGAACTTTCCGTCGCGACCGGCATAGACATACAGCGTAATAAGCTCTGCGGGCTTCTCATCGCTCCATTCGATGGCTGGACCGAAGGGGATAATGGCACCCTCGGGCACGTAAACGGGAATTCGCTCGTAAGGAGCATCTGCCGTGATAGTACGTCCACCGGTATAATGGCGACCGGTGTAGAGATCATACCATCCACATTGCTTGGGCAGATAAACCTCACGCTGACGTGCCTGATACTTTGTCACAGGACAAGCCATGAGCGAAGGACCGAACATCCACTGATCTTTAATGTCGTAAACCTTCGAGTCACCGTTGTAGTCCATCACCAAGGCGCGCATCATCGTATAGTCCTTCAGATGCACGGCACCGGCCATACTGTAGAGATAAGGCATGAGACGATAGCGCAACTTGTCATAATAGACAATGGACTGATAGGCAGGATGCGTATCGGGTGCGATGTTCCACACCTCGCGCAGAGGCCATTGTCCGTGAGTGCGATAGAGAGGTACAAAGGCACCAAACTGATTCCAGCGTGCCTGCAACTCTCTCCATTCCTTCAAGTCGGCATTTTCCTCACCGGTTCTGTCGTAGATTTGCTGCGCCTTGACATAACGGTCCTCCACACTGAAACCGCCGATGTCCATACCCCAGAAAGGCAGTCCGGAAAGACTGTAGTTCAGTCCGGCAGTGATTTGCGCACGGAGGTCTTCCCAACGGGTGCCGATGTCACCGCTCCATGTGGCAGTGCTGTAACGCTGCAGGCCGGCAAAGCCGCTGCGAGTGAGCAGGAACACGCGCTGATTAGGATTCACCTGTCGCTGTCCGTTATAGATAGCGTCGGCATTGACCAGTGAATAGGCATTGAAATACTCGGTGGCAGAACCGAGGGCCGTGGAGCCGCAGAGTGCCTTGCGATACCACATAGGTGTACAGTCGCGCACGTTAGGCTCGGAGGCATCCATCCACCAGGCATCAATGCCGAACTTATATTTCGAGTAGAGA
Organism: Prevotella sp.; assembly: GCA_050946475.1. Classification (GTDB taxonomy): domain Bacteria; phylum Bacteroidota; class Bacteroidia; order Bacteroidales; family Bacteroidaceae; genus Prevotella. The sequence goes on along the minus strand of JBMNUW010000010.1, from coordinate 7,915 downwards.
TTCTCGTCCATCTGCCGCCAGAACATCTTGCGGGCGCCCTCGCTGTAAGCATCGTAGAAAGAACCGATGTAGCCGGGTCCCACCCAGTCGCGGATGGAGTCGTGCACAGCCTGATGATACATCCATCCATTGGCGTCGAGCTCTTTGTAGTTATCGGTATTGCAATAGAACTTGGGCCAGACGGAAATCATGAAACGTCCGTTCATCGCGTGCACACTGTCGAGCATGGCCTGCGGATTGGGATAGCGGACAGCTTCAAACTCATGAGAGCCCCACTGGTCCTCAGGCCAGTAGTTCCAGTCCTGTACGATATTATCAACGGGAATATGCCGTTTGCGGAATTCTGACAATGTTTCCTCAATGTCTTTCGACGTACGGTAGCGCTCACGACTCTGCCAGAAGCCCAAAGCCCACTTGGGCAGCACCTGCGCCTTACCGGTAAGTGTCCGATAGCCGGAGATGACTTCGTCCATCGTATTGCCCGCAATGAAATAATAGTCGAGGTCGCGCGACATCTCGCTCCACACGCTGAGCCGGCCCTGCGACTCCTCAGACCGTGGCGAGGACACGCGCAAACCACAGTAAGACACGTCACCGTCGGGATACCAGTCAATGAGAATCTTGTTGCGCACGCCTTTCTTCAAAGGTACGGAAAACTTAAACGAGTTAGGGTTCCAAGCCTGCCTCCAATGCTCCGGCATCACCAGTTGGTCGTTGATATAGACTTTCGTATAACCGGCATAATAGAGAAGGAAACGATAGACATTGTCTACAGGAGCCTGGATGTATCCCTCATATGTAACATGAGCTCCCTTGAGCTTGAAGCCCTTGGGCAGATTGGCCACGCCAAGCTCGTTGCTGTTGCGGGCGGCAATGTCGGGCAGCGCAAATTCATAGTAGATGCTATCCTCTCCCCGCACCAGACGAGAGCCGTCGGCTGCGATATAAGTACCGGTGAGCTGACCCTGTCGCCCGTCCTTATCATATAAGGTAAAGGCGCGATTGAGTTGCAGATAGTCTTCGGGATTGCCAAAACGACAATAACTATAACTGTCCCAAAGGATGCCATAGCCTTGATTGCTTACCACGAATGGTACGCTTACCTTGGTATTATACTGATAGAGGTCTTCATTCTTCCCCTTCATGTTCAATTCACCGGCCTGATGCTGGCCCAGTCCGTAAAGTGCCTCTCCGGGATTATTCTCAAAGAGAAGACGCCAGGTATAGCCTTTTTTCTGTTCATCAGTCAACTTGCTGTCTACCCCTATTTCCCGTTCGGGAACAGTGAAGGGCTTGATGGTCTTGCCTTCACGTGCATCCTCGGCAAGAAGGCGACGACCAGTGGCCTTGTCATAGAATGACACCCGGCCGCTCTGCTTGTCAACGAATGCCTTGACTGAGGCGGTTGCTACCTGAACCTGCTGGCCTTCTTCACTTACGTTGAAAGTCGTCGATGACGAAGACTGAGGCACGATGATCAAGCTGTGCTTCTCCGGAAAAGTATTTTCAGAAGTGGCCTCCACACGAATCAGCTTATCGCCCACCACTTGCAAACGCACCCAACGGGGTGATACGGACGATGGACGTTCCACCCTGACGGTGACGAAATTACCCTGACGAATAAAACTTGCCGCCGAGAGCCCCATGGCTCCCGTCAGCAAGATCGTTGTTAATAATACTTTGTTATATCTCATTTTCCTATTGAAGTTATATGGTTAAAGAGGCCATGAGGCATTGTTCACGCCAGCCAGGATTCCGTCCATTCCATACTGGCAGAAGATGCTGAGTCCAGCCCTGTTAATGATAGCCATAGATGGACGAGACATAGCATTGGTGTCCCATACGAAAGGTATCATTCCATTGTCGATTGCCTGCTCGTTTACAGTCTGGTGGAAGAGCTTGACAGAAGCATCGTGAGCATTCTGTTCACTCGAACTGCCCAGCTCACGCCACAGACACCCGTACTCACCGAGAATTACCGGAATACCCTGGTCAAAGTAGGCGGACTTCATCTGGCTGAAAAGCGACTCAATGTAAGCCTCTTCATACTGGCTGTCGGCATTGCGGTCGGAACCGCTCACGTGGTTGGCGGAGCCCCAGAAATATTGCATGTTGCCCCAATCGGCATCAGCCTCAAGACCGCAGAACTGCCAAGGTGTGTAATAGTGAACTTCAAGCATGAGCTTGCCCGACTGTGTATCGGTGGGGAACTTGCTCACCGGGAAATTCGTCAGCGTCTCGCTGATGTCCGTCTTCGGGCCTTGGATAACCAGTATACGGTCGGCATTGTTGCCGCCTGTTGCTCTCACGGCATCGATGAAGGCTTGCTCGTATTTCACCAGTGCGCTTATTTGAGCATCTGTCATTGATGTCTGCTGACTGTGACTGGGTTCATTGAGTCCTGCGAACAACAAGTGCTTGTCATAGTTCTTGAAAGTAGTGGCAACCTGTGTCCAGATATTATTCATGATGGCGCAGTTGGCAGTGACAGTAGCATCATCGGTATTGTCGAACGAGTCTTCCACCCATCCGCCGTCGTAGTGGTCATTGAGTACCACGTAGAGTCCTGCCTGTATAGCATAATCAACCACCTCTTTCACACGTGCCATCCATTCCTCGTTGATGGTAGTGGTACCGCTATTGTAATGGATATACCAGGAACAAGGAATACGGATAGACTTGAATCCAAGTGACTTCACATAGTCGATAAGTTCCTGCGTAGTCTTGGTGCTCTGCCATGACGTCTCTGCACCGAGGTCATTGCCCGTCGAGAACGTAGCTTCGAGCGTATTGCCGAGATTCCATCCGGGATACATTTCCTTGGCAATGTCCAGTGCTGAAACGGTAATGGCGGCATCGGCATTGGCTGCCTGGTTCACGGTGACGGATTCGACGATGTCGTCCTGCGTAAAGGTGATAGTGCCCTGACGACTCTCTCCCACGCTATTTGCAGCTACTACAAACTGGTGAGAATATTCCTGCATCGAGGCACGGGTGTCGAGTTCCGTAATCCATGACACATTTGAGGTATAGCTGTAAGTGCCGTTGCTCTTGAGTTCCACGGTGATGGTTTCTCCTGCGGCATCCACATCGAAAGAAGTCGTTTCGAGAATCAGACCGGAGGAAGCTGTCTGAGTTACGTTGATAGAATCACTCTCCCCTCCCACAGTTACCTTGATAATGGCGTTACGGTCATCGTAGCCCGTATTCTCTGCCACGGTGAGATTGTATTTATAGGTAATTTTCGAGTCCGAGGTGTCTTCTGTCACCACGGCCCAATCGGCATCACTGCTCACGGCGGGCTTCTGAGCCGCACGCACATAGAAGTCGATGGTACCGCCCGACTTGGCGAAGGTGACTTCGGATTTTGACACTTTGAAGTCGGTGCTCAGTGCTTCAGCGCTGGTGCTGACATCGTCGCTACAGGCAGAAATAGCTGCAACGGCAAAGAAGCTCAGCAAAATATTGATAATCTTCTTCATGATTTCTTATATCTTGTTTGTAAAGGTTGCCGAGGCGAAAGAGAGCATCCGAACTTGATGCGGACTGTTCGCCCCGGACTTTGCAATAGTTAAACACCCGGTGTGATTATCGAGTTGATGGTGACATTCACGTTCTCGGGATTAGACAACTCCTTATAGAGATTGGTGATGTCGATGACCCATACCACAGCTCCTTCACTTGTGCCGCAGAGGGGCGCCACGACCGTATAAGTTCCGTCGCCTGTAATGGTGGTACCTGCACCCTCGGTGCCGCCCCAGTAAGACGGATCCCAAGAAGCGTCGGCAAACGACATGGAAGCAGGATAACTGCCTGAAGCACCACTGACGAGATTACCGTCAATGCCGCTGATAGTGAACGTCACTATCACAGAACCATTGAACGTAAGCGAACTGTAATCGTTGGTCGACTTCGTCTCGCCGTATTCATTGTAAAGTTCGATACGACCATCAACACCGCCGCCGTCCTTGCTGGTCCAGAGGGGTGACTGAACGCCTTGATAGATGTTGGCAACGTCAAACTTGATGGAAGATACCTCCACACTGACCTTGCTCATATCCTCAATGTTGGCTGCCAGCTTGTCAATGTCGACGCAGAATACGACGGCACCGTCAGCCTGTGTTCCATTGGTCTCCATCCATACAGTGTACTCGCCGTCGCCGTTCACGAGACAGTCGTACTTATAATTGTTGAAGCTCGACCAATAGCTCGGATCCCAGGAAGCATCGGCATACTCCAGTCCGGCCATGAATGTAGACGGAGCTCCGTCCTTGAGATTGCCCGTGACGCCGCTGAGCTTAAATTTAACCACCATGTTCTTCGAGAATGAAACCTGAGCTGGATCGATACAGGGATTGCTCTTCGAAGCACCATACTCATTATAGATTTCGATGCGCAGACGGCCATTGCCCTCTATGTCGCCATAAACCAGCTTGCTGTTGTCGGGATTGATAACAGGAGCCTTGCGAACAGAGCGTACACAGAGTCCCATGTCACGCAGACTCATTCCGGCGATGTTCTCGCTCTGACTCAGACTCAGCGTATTGGCATAATCGTCAGAGACGGTGTTGACCGTGCCACTCCAGTATAGACCTTTCACATTATTACCTTCCACTGTCGTGTCATTGCGATAGCCTGCGGCAGGCATAAAGATGCTGTTGCCGTTGTTAGCCGTGAAGCGGACACCAGCCACTCCGTCAACCGTTTCCCAGGTCTGAGTGGTGTTCTGCAGCAATTCTTTCACCTGTGTTGCCGTAGGCATGGAACTCTTGATGGAGGATGTACCGTCAATATCAGCCTTGGTGACAATGTCGTTATCCGTACCGGATATATCAGTCGTCACCGTGTAATCGTCAAGACTAGTGGAAGTCATTAAGCCTGTAGTATCGCCGTAAGCCGTCATGACACCGGTCTCTGTCTCTGTCTCGGCGCCGATGTTGCACTGTGCCCACATCACTGAGAGTCCCAGGTCGACATACTCCATGGTCTGCGCCGAAGTAGTAAACTGCTTCACGTCGCCATAAACCAAGCCGTCGTTGAGCTTGCAGTAAGCCACATAATAATAGGTGTTGCCAGGCAGCAGTCCCTCAACCTGCTTGGAGAGTGTGGTCTGGGTGGAAGAAAGCGCATAGTCGCGTCCGTCGGTTACCGTAGCCTCGTCGAGCGAGAGCTTGAAACCGAAGTCCATACCCTGCTCTACCAGTCCTTCGAGACCCGATGCCGAAGCATTAAGCGTGGCCTTGCAAGCCGAGATGTCGGTAGCTTCGGCAGTGGCAATCTGCGCGTCTGTAGCCACAAATGACTTCACGTCACCATACTTGGTCACTCTGTCTTGCAGAGTGACGTAAGTGCAATAGTAATAGGTGGTGCCATCGGTCAGACCCGTCAACTCGGCAGTGACATTTCCCAGCGAGTCGATGGTGCCGGCGACCTTAGTACCAGCTGTCGTCGGGTCTTGATTGACCGAGTAGCACGTTCCCACCTCATAAGAACTGGAACTGCTATTCGAAAGGTCGAGCACACGTCCCGCAGTTGTGGCCGAGACCGCCGTAACTTCGGCCTCACCGGTCTCCACCGTGGTGATGATGGCCTCGGTTGCTATGGTATAATCGTCGTCGTCGCTACAAGCCGAGAAAGAGAACAGGGCGAGGAGCATCGGCAACCATTTGAACATATTTTTTGTCTTCATGTTTCTGATGTTTAGTTTGTTATTCTACTTTCTGACAACCCGTTTCACCGTCTGCTATATCTTTTGCTCACGCCGGACCTTTTGGCAGCCCTGGTCTTGGAGAGCGCCTTGGCAGCATCTGTCGTAACGAACGGAGTACCGTTGTCCAAAGTCACATGTACGGTGACGGACAGTGAAGAACTGAAGCTGTAGGCGCTGGCAGTGCTTGCCGTAGCTCCCCAGGGATTGACGATGTAACGACGTGCCGTGTTGGAATCATCGCCCACACCGCGGTCAATGGCAGCATCGTCGAAGGCGACATCATTTCCGTCGGCCTTGATGGATACGACTTTCACGTCACAGTTGGGATAATCTTTGAGCAGTTTTGCAATGTCGAGATAAATACCATAGACATCACTGCAAGAACCGTTGATGGTGAATGTATAATCGCCATCGGTGGTAATGTAAACATTCTCGCTCTGCTGGAAAGCCCATGACGTGTCAAAGAGATGCAGGCTTCCGGTGTAGCGCTTTACAGTACTACCTGTCTGCAGGGTGAACTGATAGCCTTGATAAGCCCAGAGATTACCCTGGTCATCGTAGAGCTTCTTGCCCAGCCAGATGTTAGTGAGCGAACCGCTATAATCATCGGTCTCGTAAGCCAGAATGCGCAGAGTGTTGTCTGACGATAGCGAGAACGTCACCTCGCCGTCTTCCGAAAGTGTGAGAGTCGGGAAATCGCCGTCGAAAGTATAGATACCGTCGTCATCGAGCGTGTAAGAACCCGTGTACTCTGTGCCGTCAGGAGTGGTGACGGTATATTTACTAGTGGAATTGTTGAACGAGAAGGTGAGGTCCTCAATACCGCTGGCTGCAGTCGAAGCCACGCCCTTTGCCGAACCGTCCTTGTTGCACCAGTCATAGGGCTGGTCTTCATTGAGCTTGAAGGTCATCACGTGGGAAGTCTTAGGCTCCACATAGTCGCGCCAGTCAGAAGCCAGCGTGGGCACAACTTCCTCTTCCTCACCCGGGTCATAATTCTTAGCATAGTCCTCGGAGACATAATTGAACACCTCAATCCATTCTCCGCCCCAGTCGCCGGTCAGACGCTTGTAGCCAACGCGAAGATGATTGTCGTCGAGTTCGACAATCTGCAAGTCACGTCGCCAGTCACTGCGACGGGCAGTCCACGTATCGGGATGCATCAAGTCGGCATCGGTGAGGTTGAGCATGTGGGTATCTGTATCCAGGTTGAAGATACCCGTCTGAGTCTTGCCTGTTGAGGAATTGTAGAACTGATAATTGGCGTTTCCATTCAGGTCGAACGTCATATAGCTGTCCCACATATTGGCATCTCCCGTATGGCCTGCATCGGGATCCCAGTTGCTCACGAATGAGTTCCAGCCGAAGTTGGTATTAGCCGACGGGTCACCGTAGGACAGTTCGCCCGGCTGGTAACCATACTTGCCATTGTTGTAAATCCATTTCTTTGACTTTCCGACACCTCCGGCCAGCATGGACCAAAGTTCATCTGTGACGAATTCGGCGCAGAAGTCATCAATAGTGAAGGTAGTATAGGGTCCGTAAACCACACCACCGGGTGTCTCCACACCCATTCTCACTTGATATTCACCGGCGAAGGGCAACTTCAGTGTCACCTCGCTCTCCTGAGAACGTCCCTGCGGCTCGTCCCAAAGAATGGTATAGCCGGAAGGCAGAAGGCTTTTCAAGTACACGATGTTGGGATTCGACGAATCGTGAGTCACCGTGTAGGCGATGCCTTCCACGAGGTCATCGCTCGTGATATTTTTATCGCCCATACTGTAATCATCGGGCGAACAGGCCGTGACGAACACTGCCAGGACGGCCATGAGAATATATGTCAGTTTTTTCATACTGTGTTTCTTTTCTTAGGTCTAAAATGTTATTCCCAACCGGCGTTTTGCTCATAGACGCCTCCCGAGAGATCAATCTGTGTCTTGGGTATCTGGAAGAAGCCTCGTTTCGACCGTATGTTGTCCTCCTTGAAAGTGGAGGCTATCGACTCTTTTTCCGTATTGTTATACACGCTGATAGGGGTACCGGTATTCTGTCCGCTGCTGTAAGCCTGTCCAAGTTCTGCCTGCACAAAGGCGTCGAGACCCTGTCTGCGCAAGTCCCAGTAGCGAATGCCCTCGCCCATGAATTCCTTGCGACGCTCGGTCCATATCTGCTGCACGGTCGGTGCCGAAGTCAAATCGTGAGATG
>JBMNUW010000009.1:0-40572 GCA_050946475.1 Prevotella sp. | reverse complement strand
CATATATCTATTTCCCTATATTTGTCTCCATTGATTTGTCATTTCCCTATCAGTTTCCTCTGAGGGGTAAAATGTTTCACGGACGGGACTCTTTCAGCAAGTCAGTCCGGATGTTATTCGAAATTAAGTCCGCAGCATAAAATTCCAGTTTTGGAAATCTATCTGTGATTATTTACGTAGCTTGAAAAATTGCTCGAAAGTCAATCTGTTTTCTGCTGCGCAGATATATTATGTCCTTACGAGATTCCGTCCGGCGTCTATTCGGAGGAAGATGAAGAGCAACAGGGTAAAGCCCCAAAGCGAAGAACCTCCGTAACTGAAGAACGGTAGAGGTATGCCGATGACAGGGGTCAGCCCGAGTACCATGCCCACATTGATGAACACGTGGAAGAGGAAGATGCTCAGCACACAGTAACCATACACCCGGCCGAACTTGAATGGTTGTCGCTCCGCCAAGTGTATGAGTCTCAGAATAAGGGCCAGGAAGAGAAGCAGCACACCGGCGGAACCAAGGAAGCCCTCCTCTTCGCCTACGGTACAGAAGATGAAGTCGGTGTCTTGTTCTGGAACGAATTTCAGTTTTGTCTGTGTTCCGTTGAGAAAGCCTTTTCCTCTCAGGCCACCCGAGCCGATGGCAATCTCACTCTGATGGACGTTATATCCGGCTCCGGCGAGGTCCTCGTCGAGTCCGAGTAGCACGTTGATGCGCACCCGCTGGTGAGGCTCCATTACATCATTGAGCACATAGTCAGCACTGTAGAAAAATATTACAGACCCGATGGTGAAAAGAGACACAAGCAGATAATTGAAAATACGTGTAGAAAGTCCTTGAAAGGCTTCGTAAGCGATGACACCTGCTGTTACGGCCAATTGCACCCAGACGATGTCAAAATGGATGACAAATTCGGAAAAGAGTAGCGACAGAAGAGTGATACTCAGACATACGATTATCATACGCAGGGCACGTTCCTTGTCGCGGCAATAAATCCAAATCATGCAAGATGAGAAGATTTGGACGAGGAGCAGTACCACAAATTTACCTACAGAGGTCGGTGTGTCGAAGAGCCACGTCTGTTCATACTTAATGCCGACGACGAAATAAACCACCATTGCAACGCCTGTGAAAAGGATGCTGCCGGGCATTCCCTCGCGATAGAACATCAAGAAGAAGGATAGATAAACCAAGGCCGACCCGGTCTCTCGCTGACCGATGATGAAGAGCATGGGCAGGAGTACGATGGCAACCGCTGCGGCAAAGTGCTTCCAGTTGTGTATGTCGAATCCGTATGTGCTCATCAGTTTCGACACGGCTAATGCTGTTGCAAACTTAGCAAACTCAGCCGGCTGCAGACGCAGGGGCCCCAACACGAGCCAAGAGCGCGACCCCTTGATTTCATGGGGATTGAAAATCGTGATGAAGAGTAGTATCAGCATCAGGCCATAGATGACATAGGCGAAGGTGTCGTAGAACCTGTCATCTAGCATCAGCAGCACGAAGCCGAGGACAATGGAGGTGCCAATCCAGATAATCTGCATGCCGGAGCGTGTGTCGAGACTGAAGATGTCGGTCTCTCCATAGGTGTAGCTGGCACCGCAGACGCTGAGCCATCCAAAGATGAGCAAAGCCACATAGATGGCGATGGTCCACCAGTCGATGCTGCGGAGTACACTGGGCTGTTTATCTGTTGCTGGATCCATAAGCTATTCTTCGTTTTTGTAGCATGTTTGCTTCGGCGGCTCTCGCTTTGGAGAGCTTACCGGTCATATATTGTTCAAAGAGACAGGCGGCGATAGGCACAGCAAAGTCTGCACCGAATCCGCCGTTTTCCACATAGACCGCAATAGCGATTTTGGGATTGTCCATCGGGGCGAAGCCCATGCAGACAGAGTGGTCGCGTCCGCGGTTCTGAGCAGTACCTGTTTTTCCGCAGGTAGTGAAAGGCAGGGTGGAGAAGTGACGGCAGGTTCCGCCTGTGGCCGATGCGCGCATGCCGGCTACGATGTAGTCGTAGGCGCGGCGATTGGCGCGGGTGTAGTGTTTGCGCGTGTACATTGTATCGAGAGGTACCCCTTCTACTTTCTTCACCACGTGAGGAATGTAATAGTAGCCACGGTTGGCGATGGTGGCGCAGAGGTTGGCAATCTGAAGCGGCGTGAGGTTGACCTCACCCTGTCCGATGGCGATACTGATGACAGTCAGTCCGTTCCACGAGCCCTTGTAGGCCTTGTCGTAATACTGTGCGTTAGGGATGAGACCGCGCTTCTCGCCGGGGAGGTCTATGCCGAGTTTATAGCCGAATCCCATGCTCACCATATAGTCGCGCCACGTATTCATGGCCGTTTGCACATCCTTGTATTTCAGCCTGTTGCTCATCATGTGATAAAGTCCCCAGCAGAAATAGCCGTTGCAGGAGGTGCTGATAGCGGGCACAAGACTTAGCGGAGAGGCATGGCCGTGACAGCCCACATGGAGTCCGCGGTAGGAAAATCCGTGGTGGCAGGGATATTGTGTGGCAGGTGTGATGATACCCTCGGTCATGAAGGTCAGTCCCTGGGAGGTCTTGAAGGTAGAACCGGGAGGATACTGTCCCATGATGGCGCGGTTGAGCAGAGGCTTCCACACATTGCGTGAAAGAGCGCGATGATACTTGCTCCGCAGTTTGCCGACGAGAAGTCTCGGGTCATAGGTGGGCGATGAGGCCATACAAAGCACCTGTCCGGTGGAGGGTTCAATGGCTACCACAGCTCCTATCTTGCCCTCAAGCATCCGCTCGGCTAATGCCTGCAGTTTGATGTCAATGCCCAAAGTAAGATTCTTGCCAGGTTGGGGACGCTGGTCAAACCTTCCGTTCTGATAGTGACCTTGAATACGTCCGTGGGCATCGCGCAGCAGAATTTGAACGCCCTTCACGCCCCTCAGATATTTCTCATAACTGCGCTCCACACCAAGTTTACCGATGTAATCACCTGCTTGATAGGAGGAATCTTCGTCGATATCACTCTGCGAAACTTCTGCAACATCGCCTAAGACGTGAGCGGCGTAAGGATAGACATACTGGCGGATACTGCGTTTTTGAATGTAGAATCCTGGGAAACGGAACATCTTTTCCTGGAAAACGCTGAATTCCTTGGAGTCAACTTGACTCATGAAAAGCTGCTGGGTGAATCTGGAATAACCCGGATTCTTGTTCCGGTCTTTTATTTCGTCCATCCGTTTGATGAAATATTCCTTTGTTATTCCCAGTGTCTGACAAAACTCCGTTGTGTCCAGTCTGCCCTTAGCTTCGTTCATCACCACCATAATGTCGTAGGCAGGCTGATTGTAGACCAGCAGGTGACCGTTACGGTCGCGGATAACCCCGCGCGAAGGATATTCAATCTTCTTGAGAAAGGCATTGGAGTCGGCACTTTTCCTATAATCGTCACTTAGCAGTTGCAAAGTGAAGAGACGGATGATGTAGATGGCGACGATAACAATGGCTACGCCTCCAATGACAAATTTTCTTTTTTCAAGATCAAAATCTTTCAATGTAGTGAACGATTTAGAAGATGTGTGATGCTATTTTTTTGGTCTCTTTAGTTGGAAAGAGCTTTTTAGCGTAAACTTTTGTTTATTCTTTTCTGAGATTGTCAATGACAAGGATTAGAATGAAGGACAGCAATGTGCTGCCGAGCACGCTGAGCAACCATTCCAACGCATTGAAGAATGTGAACGTCTCAAGGGTGAAGAACACCAGACAATAGACAAAAGTTATAATCAAGGCAAAGAGGCTGTACTTAGCGAGCCCCATCGTGCAGATAGCCGGCTGAAAGTTATCTTCGGCCTCTCGTTGCAGAAAAAGCTCCAGTGTATAGGGCTGCAACAATGCAATGAGCGTCATAGAACTTGCAGCCAGGCCTGGCGTATTTGAGAAGACGTCAATGCTGATGCCTAGCAGAAAGCTCCAGAGAAGAATGGCCCATTTAGGATAGCCACGCCGGAAACTTAGTACGAAATAAACGTAGAGCAGGGGCGTGGCATAATTGAAGAGGTGAATATGATTGAGCACCAAAGCCTGTACAAGCAGGAGTATGAGAAATAGTGCCAGTCGCTTCAGAAAGTCTATGTTCATTGTTGGGTCCTTTCGGTTAGTTACCTCCGTCTTTGATTTTCAGCGAGTCTTGAGCTGCTCTGAGAATCTCCAGTCGTTCCAATACGGGCTTGTTGTCCACCACGCATACGTCACGAAGATTACTGAAGTCTGTTGCGAGATTTACCTTGATACGGTAAGAGAGGCCGTCGCTCGAGTTGTAGACATGACGAATCCGTCCCACTGTAATGCCAGGGGGAAACACAGAGGAGTAGCCGCTTGTCTCCACCCAGTCAAAAAGGCGGAAACGTGCGTGTCGAGGCACATCCTCCAAGTAGGCTTGACGAATGTCGCCGCCCTTCCAGTGAAGGTAACCAAGGTAGCCTCTGTTGCGTATAGTGCAACTGATGCTTGATTGGGCGTTGATGACGGGAATGACTACGGAATAGTGGCTGGAAACGAGATAGACGATACCTACGATTCCTGTGCCGCATACCACTCCCATGTCTTTCGTCACTCCGTCGTCTGAACCTTTGTCGATGGTGATGAGATTGTGGCTGCGGTTGATGGAGTTGCTCACTACTTTAGCGGGAATAAGCTTATAGCCGTTGAGCAAAGCCATTTGATTGCGGTGTACCCATCCGGAGTCCTTCGTGGCATCCTTCAACTGGTTGGCCAGTTTTTTGACCTGCTGCTCCAGATAGATATTGCGTTGGGTGAGTTCCTGATTAACTTTTGAAAGCGAGAAGAACGTCTCTATGTTCGCGTCCCATTTAAGGAACTGTCCAGACACGGCATTGGCCGAAGAGAACCAGACGCTGTTCTGATAATTGTTGTATTGGAAAAGCAGCACAAGCCCTAATACCTCGAGAATGGCGAAGACTATCCAGTGGTTATATCTTGCTAGAAACTCGATTAGATTGCGCATAGACGATAGTCAATTCATAATTCATGTCTCATAACACATAATTCATAATCAGGAATCAAATGGTCAAAGACATCTCCTGTATGTAGATATCATGACCGACGATTCGGGATTATGAATTATGCATTGTGAAATATGAACTATTGTTTGTTATCTCATGAGGAATGAGAAGCGGTTGACGTTCTTCAGGGCAATGCCGGCACCCTTGGCCACACTGTGGAGAGGATCATCGGCAATGTGGAATGGAATGTTGATTTTGTCCTGCAGACGTTTATCCAAGCCTCTGAGCAGTGCGCCACCTCCTGAGAGCCAGATACCGTTCTTCACAATATCTGCATAGAGCTCTGGTGGAGTAGCTTCGAGAGCCGAGAGAACGGCATTTTCAATCTTAGCTACAGTCTTGTCAAGGCAGTGAGCGATTTCCTGATAGCACACCGGTACCTCCATGGGAAGAGCGGTTATGCGGTTTGGCCCGTGCACGATGTAGTCGTCCGGGGCTTCGTCGCCAAGGTCGGTGAGAGCAGATCCTACATGAATTTTGATGCGCTCAGCCATACGTTCACTGATTTTCACGTTGTGCTGTCTGCTCATGTATTCCTGAATGTCGGCAGTAAGATCGTCGCCGGCAGTCCGGATGGAGTTGTTAGATACAATTCCACCTAGCGAGATGACGGCTATTTCTGTAGAACCACCGCCAATGTCGACAATCATGTTTCCCTCAGGTGCTTCTACGTCAATGCCGATACCGATGGCAGCAGCCATGGGCTCGAAGATAAGATATACGTCACGGCCATTGGCGTGTTCTGCAGAGTCACGAACGGCACGCAACTCCACTTCGGTAGAACCAGAAGGCACTCCGATTACCATGCGGAGAGAGGGAGAAGAGAAGAGGCGCGAGCCTGTATGCACCATCTTGATGAGCCCGCGCATCATTTGCTCGCAGGCAGAGAAGTCGGCTATCACTCCGTCGTGAAGCGGACGGATAGTGCGGATGTTGTCGTGTGTCTTCTCATACATCATCTTGGCCTTTGTACCCACGGCAATCATTTTGTCGGTACGGCGGTCTAGTGCAACCACAGAAGGTTCATCCACCACAATCTTGTCATCACTGATGATGATGGTGTTGGCCGTTCCGAGGTCCATTGCTATTTCCTGAACGAATGAAAAGAATCCCATAAATGGTCTGTTTTGTCATGGAAAGCATCGCGCTTCTTTTCACGGAATGCTTCCCGTAAGTACTTGGATAAATTATTTATTGCTTTGTAAGAAAGCCCATTGAGATTGACAGCAAACAGGCAAACAGGTTATTTGGCAAACCATGCATGGATAGCTGTGTCGTAGTGACTGCTCACGCCGAAAGCATGCTCAGCCAGCATCTTGCGGTCCTCGATGTCTGTCTTGGCTCCTTTCTTGTTGAGCAGATCAAGCAACAGAGGATACTCTGCCTTGCTAGGCACAATGACAACATCCTTGAAGTTCTTGGCGGCAGCGCGAATAAGCGAAATTCCGCCGATGTCGATTTTCTCAATGATGTCCTGTTCAGCTGCACCACTTGCCACAGTCTCTTCAAAGGGATAGAGATCTACGATAACGAGATCGATGGCGGGTATGTCGTATTGCTTCATTTGCTGTTGGTCTCCTTCATTGTCACGGCGTGCCAGAATGCCTCCGAAAATTTTGGGATGCAATGTCTTGACGCGACCGCCGAGGATAGACGGATAGGTGGTAACGTCTTCTACTTTGTCGCATTTGTAACCCAGACTTTCGATGAATTTCTGAGTGCCGCCAGTGCTAAGCAGGCGCACACCTTCCTGATTGAGTTTCGCAAGGATTTCCTCCAATCCATCCTTGTGAAAGACCGATATTAGTGCGGTCTTAATAATTTTTTGTTCAGCCATAAATTATATTTGTACGTTAATACAATTTGATTTTGCAAAGTTACTAACTTTTTTGATTAAAGGCATACGGAAAGTGGAAAAAATATGTTTTCGAACTCAAATAGTTATCGACGAGTCGTGAAAGGGACATCTTTTGTCGATGAGGTCGTCGTCTTTGATGTAGGAAAAGGAATATGAGATGGAAAACAGTAAAATCTTTAGCAAAAGGTAGGTCTTCTGCTTATTTTTTCATACTTTTGCAACCGAATACGTCAATTCAAATTATTAAAACTGTATGGAACACACAAAGAAATTTATGTTGCAGGAGTCGGAGATTCCTACACAGTGGTACAATATCCAGGCTGATATGGTGAATAAACCGTTGCCACCGCTCAACCCCAAGACACATCAGCCGGTGACGGTCGACGACCTGGCGCACATCTTCAACCGCGCCTGCTCGGAGCAGGAGCTTGACCAGACACACGCCTGGATTGACATTCCCGACGAGGTGCTCGAAAAATACAAGTTCTACCGCTCCACGCCGTTGGTACGTGCGTATGAATTGGAGAAGGCGCTCGACACTCCTGCTCACATCTATTTCAAGAACGAATCGACCAATCCCCTCGGCTCTCACAAAATCAACTCCGCTCTGCCGCAGTGCTACTACTGCAAGCAGGAAGGTGTGACCAACGTCACCACGGAGACTGGTGCCGGTCAGTGGGGTGCTGCCCTGTCGTATGCAGCCCGCATCTTCGGCTTGGAGGCTGCTGTCTATCAGGTGAAAATCTCCATGCAGCAGAAGCCTTACCGCTCAATGATAATGCGCACCTTCGGCGCCACGGTGGAGGGCTCGCCCTCAATGTCGACCCGCGCCGGAAAGGACATCATCACCCGCGACCCCACGCATCCGGGCTCATTGGGCACCGCCATCTCCGAGGCCATCGAGCTGGCAACCACCACGCCTAACTGCAAATACACCCTTGGCTCCGTGCTCAACCATGTGGCACTGCATCAGACCATTATCGGACTGGAGGCAGAGAAGCAAATGGAAATGGCGGGCGAATATCCCGACGAGGTCATCGCCTGCTTCGGCGGCGGCAGCAACTTCGGCGGCATCGCCTTCCCCTTCATGCGCCACACCATCAAGGAGGGACGCAAGACGGAGTTCATCGCTGCCGAGCCCAACAGTTGTCCGAAACTGACGCGCGGTAAGTTCAGCTATGACTTCGGTGACGAGGCTGGCTATACGCCGTTGCTGCCTATGTACACGCTGGGCCACGACTTCAAGCCTGCCAACATCCATGCCGGCGGTCTCCGCTATCATGGTGCCGGAATGATTATCTCACAGTTGATTAAGGACGGATATATGCATGGCGTTGACATTCCTCAGTTGGAGAGCTTCGCCGCCGGAACGCTTTTTGCCCGCACGGAGGGAATCATTCCTGCCCCTGAGAGCTGCCACGCCATCGCCGCCACCATCCGTGAGGCCAACCGCTGCAAGGAAGCCGGTGAGAAGAAGGTCATCCTCTTTAACCTCTCCGGTCACGGACTCCTCGACATGACGGCCTATGACAGCTATGTCAACGGCGACCTTCGTAACTATACTGTCACCGATGAGGAAATAGAGAAGAATCTGGAGGAACTACCAAAGATTTAATTCAAAATTCAAAATTGGCTGCGCAGTGCAAATTAATTCACAATTCATAATCTGACGTGTTAGGCGTGATTAATTCATAACAATCTGAAGCGTAGGGCGATTGGAATTATTTCGATTATGAAGCGATAGGACAATGAGAACACACAATTATTATAATATATAATTGGGTGCGCGATGATATAAAGATTACGAGCACATCTTCGTCTTAATGGAAGGCGGGATGTGCTCGTTTTCGTCATTCAGAGCAGGTAACTGGATGGCGATGTGCGTAAATTATATCGACAATTCATATTACCTCAACGGTTGACTTGCAGGTTGATTGGCACGTGGCATAGCAAAGCGCTTTTGATTATATGCATCTTGCTCATTCTTGGCACGTGGAATCGCAAAGCATATTTGATTATGAATTGTGAATTATGAATTGTTTAGAACGTTCCGGCATCGTGGTCGGCATTGTCCAACTTCTTGTTAAGATGATGCTGCTTGCCAGAGAAGAGGTTGTAGCTCAAGGTGAGCAGTATGCCGTTCTTCTGACCTTTAATGATATTGGTGTGTTTTCTGTAGAACACGCTGTTACTCATGGTCTCGCTCCAATACTGTGGGGCGGCGAAGAGGAAGATGCCAGTAAGTCCGATGCACAGTTGCTTTTGCTGGTAGAAGACGGAATCCATGGTCTTGCGTTCGTTGGACACAAGAAAGTTGCCATCGGGCTGCATGTACTTCTTCTCCCAATAGATAGTGGCTCCCCAAGCGTTCTTGCGGAAGTCCGCGTTGATTCTTAATGGCATCGCCCAATGGACGTGTGTGCCCATGATGTCGCTCTTCTGATTGTCATATTGCGCACCGGTAATGGTGAGCCGTTTTCATCGACGAGGTGCCCCTTGAAGCGCATCCGGTCCTTGCTGATACATTCAACGAAGAGATTATTGCCTTCCTCGGTGAGCGTGATGGGATAGAGACCTATCATATAGCGGATGGCATCCGGAACACTCTGATTATGGATGTTGACGGTTATCCGGAAATCCTCCAGTTCGTCGTAGATGAAATCCACCGTGTATTTGTTCTGTAGGCTGTTCAGTTCACGGAGTGCCTGAGCCATCGACACATTATTATATTTGCGTGTGATGGTCTGTGCTTCGGCGCAGAGAGTGACCATTGAAATGAGTAGAAGTAAGAGTCTTTTCATTAGTGAGGTCCTCCCTTATTTTAGAATGATGTTGTCACCCTCCATCGAAATGTCGAATCGGTTGAAGTTGTTGAGCAGTTCGATGTTCTCCTCCAAGGATTTCTTTTGGTCCCATTCGAAATAGAGTCTGATGTTCAGCTTGTCGCTTGTCGGGTCGGCTAAATTCTTATGATAATAGGACGCCATATCGTTGAGGTTCGGGTCGGCGGCGCGTTTCGTCAAAGCCAATGTCTGGAGAAAATCGCGCATCTGAGGGTCGCGCATCATCTCCTCAATTTCCTTTTCAGAATAGCGGTCGGGATGTTCGGTCATGTCGAGTAGCCGTTCTCGCTTGTTATCGATTTCTTGT
Source organism: Prevotella sp. (assembly GCA_050946475.1). Taxonomy (GTDB): domain Bacteria; phylum Bacteroidota; class Bacteroidia; order Bacteroidales; family Bacteroidaceae; genus Prevotella. The sequence goes on along the minus strand of JBMNUW010000009.1, from coordinate 30,508 downwards.
TTCATGGTCTTTGCATTTTTAATTGTTGTCTGAGTTGTTCGATAGCTCCTGAGAGATGGTTGTAGACGGTGACCTTGCTTACGCCCAAGGCAAGTGCTATCTCTTGATAGGTATTCTCATAAGTGAAGCGCAGGGTCACAATCTGTTTTCCGATGGGAGGTTCGAGCCGCTGGATGAGTTCGGAAAGATGACTGATAAGATGGTTTTCCGACATCAAACTGACACTTTGCTTATCGTTGAGAAGCAGCCGCTCTACACGCTCACGCACATTCTTGTGGGCGATGACGTCGCGGCATCGGTTGCGCACAGCCTGCATCAGATAGCCGGTCTCACTCTCAGGCAGGAGTACGATGGGGTGGGCAAGCAACTGTTAGAACACCTCGCTCACCACGTCCTTGTTCTCGGCATCGTCCAGGAGAATGCATTTGGCCAAATGATACATCTCTTGGTAATGTGCCCGGAAGAGCGTTTCGATGTTTGTTCTGTTATCTTTCATTTACTCCTATTACAGTTCAGCCTGACAAAAAACTAAGCAAAGACCCAAATATTTTTGAATTTTTCCGATTTCCCGGTTCCATCTTCCGCTATTCTCAGTCCTTTTTCAGCCCTTTTCCGGGAGGACGAAGGCAGCCTTATAGGCTGACTTGGACGGTGGAGAGGCCCAAGCGCAATGCTCGGTGGTAAGCAGAAAACATTGTCAGACAGTCTACAAAGATAATATATCTTTCCCTTAGAAATACGATTTTGTCTGTTTTTGCTTGCTTTCTCCGCTATTTTCCGCCGTTTTCCCACGAAAGGGAGATGTGCCCAAGGAATGTTTCTGTTCAAAAAGAGAATAAATGTCTATCAATGTGGACTTAGTTCCCAAAATGGACATACATCTATACAGTATTTGGGAAAAGGGTTTGGGTAATTTCCTTAACTTTGCATGAAATTTTAATAGATATGACGCAGACAACAGATATTACGACATTAAATCTTGAACAGTTAAAACAAGTCCATGATGAACAGATTATATACGTCGACGACGACGTGGCCATCCTGGAAACTATTCGCTATTTCGCAGTGAAGGAGGCGTTTCTCACGCTCAACAACTTTGTCATTGTATGTATGGAGGGCGAGATGAAGATGGACATCAACGGCCGGACCATACAACTGCATAAACACGAGCTCTATTTCTCCAGGTCAAGGGTGATTATTGACAACTACTCCTTCTCTCCGGACTTGAAGTCAAAGGTGTTCTGTGTGTCGGACAACATGCTTCACGCCATGCTTAAGGCGAAAGTGAATGTGTGGATGGAGGCTGCCTATATGGGCACCAGCAATATCTTTCAGCTAACACCCAATGAGGTGGCTCTGTTGGAAGCCTATGTGACGTTAATCAAGGAGAAACTGCGGTTGAAAGTGGAGACGATGTTCCAGGGTGAGACTATGCATTCTCTGCTTCAGGCGTTGTTGTTGGAATTTTGTGATTTGTTATGCCGGCTTAATGCAGATCAACAAGGCGGAGTGCCGCAGGGAAGGGTGTTGTTCAACAAATTCCTGTCCTTGTTATCGAACATGGATGCCAAACGTCACAAGGTGAAGTTCTATGCCGAGAAACTCGCTGTATCTTCTAAGTATCTCAATGAGGTCTGCAAAAAATATAGCAACCAGACATGTCTGAGATGGATTGAATATTATATGTTCGAGGAAATACGTTATTATTTGTGTAACACAAATCTTACCATCAAGGAAGTCTCCAACAAATTGGGCTTCCCCAATGTCTCCTTTTTCGGGACGTATGTAAAGAGGCATTTCGGTAAGTCCCCAATGTGTCTGAGAAAAGATGGAGAGTTAAAGAAAAAGTAGAAGGAAGATATTAAGGATAATGTATGTTGGTGAAACTGTATATATAGAGTTAGGGAATCAGATATACCATATAATTAGTTACTCCAATTTATAATAATAAAGCTCATATTTATATATATAAGCTTATACCTATTTATGGTAAATAAAGTGCAGTTAGACATAATCATTATTAACCCTGTCAACCTTTAATAAATAGAATAAAGCTCAATCACGTCAACTTCCTTTATTTTTGATAATCAGAGTCAAGATGATTTGTTTTGACTCCCGGTCGGGGCATGTTCGAGTTCTACGTGGGGAATAATTGAGTCTCACGTGGGGAATAATCGAGTCCCATGTGGGGGACAATCTTGTCCCAAGTGAGGCATAATCAAGCCCCAAGTGGGACAAAATTTTGTCTCACTTGGGGCTCAATCACTTCTTAGCCGAATAGCGGTGAGATTAAAGGCTCTTTGCAGTGAATAAAAGCATCTTTCATTGCCTCTTTTAATATCGCTGACATTGTATATTAATGTCGATAGGCATTAATATTCTTAAAGTTAACGAATATTCTTAAGATTAGATATTCATAAGATTAGAGGTTGCATGAAGGAACCTGGTATTCCTGCAAAGACCATTAATGAAGAATGTTGCTGTTATTGAGAAGTTGTCAGTTCGTGTTAATTTTTGGCCCTTGCCACGAGGTGCTTCATGGGGTGACCTCCCCATTCGTTGTCGTTTTGATAGACAAAACCGAGACGGAGGTAGAGAGCTTCGGCCTTGGGGTTGCCTTTGTCTACGAGCAATCCCACGGGTTGTTGTTTCCCATGCTTTTCTATAGCGGCACGGAGCAAAGCGGAGGCTACACCATGACCGCGCATCCGCTCCTCAACAGCGAGAGAATCGAGGTAGAATTCTCCGGCTTGGGTCTCATCAGGTATATTGCTGAAATCACGGTCGAAAGCCTCTTTACAGGCATCAACGAAGGCACGGCGAAGTTCATGGAGACGTGCGCCGTCGTAACCCACGAGAACTCCCACAACGTTGTTTTCAGGATCGGCAGCCACCAGTGCATTGAGGTAACTGTATTGGCTGTCAGTCCGTTCCACCAAGCTGGTAATTAATTTGTGGAAGTCTTCGAGCGTATGCTCGGGTCCTGCAAAATACTGGCAGCATTCATCGTTCATAGCCGTCATGATAAGGGAGGCGATATGTGCAGCCTCTTCGCGACGGGCGGGTCGAATGGTGAAATTTGGTTGTGTCATATTGAATGTCTTTTATTTCAGTTTGTAATTTGTTGATTTGTAGTGCAATTATGTTTTTTGTTGCGTGTAAGATATTGTTCTGTGTCTCTTATTTCTCCTTACTTTTTCTTTTTCGTCCGCACCGATATCAATTGCAGGGTTGCCGGCACCCCCTTCATTTCCCCCGTCATCGGGGGACAGAAATGTGCCGGCCCCCGTTCCGGATGGTCAATACACCGAATGGTTAATACGCCCGATGGTTACCCATCATCATCGTTGCCATTCGGGTTGGGGGCCGGCACAAGGCCGGCAGCCCTGCAAGATGGACGATAATCCGATAATCCAGTTTTAGAACGGTAACCCCATCATCGTCAGTGCTATTCGAGGGGTATTATAAATGGTCTAATAAGAAGCCGTACAGGGAATTCCTGCGTCAATCACACGGTCACGGATAGCATCCAGTTCTTCGTGTGAAGCCTTGCGGAGTTTTTGGTCGGGTGTCTCTCGGTCAATGGTGTAAATCATCACGCTCTGTGGACGGATGCTCTTCACGGCTTCGAGCCAGGGAGCCACAAAATGTTCGTCGGTGTTGTCAGTGCCGTCGCCTTTCATGAACATCGTCTGAATGATGAGATGTCCGTTGAACTTCTTCATGTCCTCAATGATGTTGCGTACATCGTAAGAAGGTTGTGTAGGTCGGTCCACCCGCTTGATATATTCCGGGTCTACGGTGTCAATTTTCAGTATGTTGTTGTCCACTTTCATCAATGCTTCGCGGATAGCGGGCTTATGGATGAAAGTAGCGTTGCTCAAAACTGAAATCTTGGCATCCGGACAATACTTGTCGCGCAATGCGATAGTGTCGTCAATAATCTCAGGGAAATGTGGATTACTTGTCGGTTCTCCATTCCCGGCGAATGTTAATACGTCGGGATGTTGCCCTTCTTTGTGCATTTCCTTTAGTTTGGCCTCAAGAGCATCTGCCACCTCTTTCCGTGAAGGGTGGTGTGTGGTGGTGCGATGGTCGGCATTGAAACCGCACTCACAGTAGAGACAGTCGAAGGTGCAAATCTTCCCGTCAGCCGGCATCAGGTTGATGCCGAGACTGAGCCCGAGTCTTCTGCTGTGAACAGGACCGTAGATGGGGCTTGGATAAATAATTGTACTCATAATGTTGTTACGGCGATTAATGCTTGCCGTTTTGTGTGAGGTGGTGATCTAGGAAATCAGACCTCGCACAGGCAGGCTTTTCTACAAAGTTAGCCATTTTATTTCTATCTGCATAGGAAATGACTCAAAATATTTTCCCCATTTCAAAAGTCTTGTCTCTCATCTTCTTATTTCAAATGTAATAATACTATAATAGGTTAATACTCGTTAAAGAGGCAATTGGTCGCTATTTTTTTGTTACTTTTGTGCCAAATTTGCAATAATATTGCTATTTCGAAATGGGAAATAAACGCAAGAAGACTGCAAGGCGTACAGGTCTGCAGTCAGTGACACTATGTATCAGCACCGCACTGGTGCTCATCCTTTTGGGCATGATTGTGTTCTCGACATTGACGGGACGCAATCTTTCGTCGTATGTAAAAGAGAATCTTGTGGTGACTATGATGCTCGAACAGGATATGACTGATACTGAGGCACAGGCTATGTGCAAAGACATCTCTCGTCGCCCTTTCATTAAATCTTTGCACTACATTAGTAAGACAGCAGCCCTCAAGGAGGCGACCCGTGCAATGGGAACTGATCCCTCAGAGTTTACTGACGGCATCAATCCTTTCCCTCCTTCGGTGGAGATAACCCTCAAGAGTCAGTATGCCAATAACGATTCGTTGGCCTGGATTTCCAAGGAATTGAAGAAATATCGGAAAGTAAGCGAAATCAACTATCAGAAAGACCTTGTTGATGCAGTGAACCAAAATCTGACGAAAATCGGATTCGTGCTTTTGGTGCTTGCCGTGTTGCTTACATTTGTTTCTTTCTCCCTCATCAGCAACACAGTTCGACTAGGTATTTATGCACGTCGCTTCTCCATTCATACCATGAAGCTTGTCGGAGCCAGTTGGGGCTTTATTCGATGGCCTTTCGTTCGTCGTGCCATTGGGATAGGCGTCATTGCTGCCTTGCTGGCCATAGCAGTGCTTGGACTTTGCATATACGGTCTCTATCGTTATGAGCCGGAGATTCTCACCATTGTTACCTGGCGTGAAATGGTGATTACGGCAATTACAGTGCTGCTCTTTGGAGTGGTCATCACTGCGATATGCGCCAGTATCTCCGTCAATAAGTTCTTAAAGATGAAGGCCGGAGAACTTTATAAGATTTAAAAGGATTTCAGAAATTATAATTATACACATCCAATGAATAACAGAAGAAATTTGGCATTTGATCGCACCAACTTCATTCTCCTGGGAATAGGGTTTGCCGTGGTGGTCATTGGTCTCTTCCTAATGGGCGGTTCCAGTTCAACGGAGACCGTTTTCAATCCTGACGTGTTCAGCTTCCGCCGTATAAAGCTTGCACCGGTGGTATGCTTTACCGGTTTCATTTTCATGATTTTTGCCATTGTGCATAAACCCAAGGACACGGACAATAGTGAGGAAGAAACGAAAGACGAACTGCTCAACAACAATCAACCTTCATGACATTACTGCAGACTATTATCATCGCCATCGTAGAGGGGCTTACGGAGTTTCTGCCTGTTTCGTCAACAGGACATATGCTCATAGCTGAGAATCTCTTGGGCGTGGAGAATTCAGACTTTGTACGTGCTTTCACCATCATTATCCAGTTTGGCGCTATCTTATCTGTGGTAGTGCTATACTGGAATCGTTTTTTCCGACTGGATCACAGTCCAGCTCGTAAGGGCAGTACCGGGCTACAGCGCTTCATTCACAAGTGGTACTTTTATTATGTTTTGCTCATGGCCTTTATCCCTACGGCCGTGTTGGGACTGATTTTGAAAAAGTCCGGGCTTATCGACTTTCTGCTCAATCCCTCTAATGCCATCTGGGTAGTACCTGTGACGTTGATTCTCGGAGGTGTGTTCATGCTCTTCTGCGACCGTATCTTTAACAAGGGACTTGAGAGCAATGAAGTGAATGGCCGGCGAGCCTTTTGGATTGGCGTTATCCAGTGCATTTCCATGATTCCAGGAGTGAGTCGAAGCATGGCCACTATCGTCGGTGGTATGTCACAGCGTCTGACACGTCGCAAGGCTGCTGAATTTTCTTTCTTTCTTGCTGTTCCTACGATGGCTGCTGCCACAGGGCTTGACTTGATAGAACTTTTCATGGCAGACGGAGGCTCATCTGCAAACTGGGCTACGCAGGAGAATGTTATTCTTTTGATAGTTGGCTGTGTGATTGCTTTTGTGGTCGCGCTGCTGGCTATGCGCTGGTTTGTCGACTTCCTCTCAAAATACGGTTTCAAGGCATTTGGCTGGTATCGCATCGTTGTGGGTGCCGTCATCTTGGCCCTGCTCTTCAGTGGTCATGATCTTGTGCTCATGGGTTGAGCTAAGAAACGTAAATCACAGCTCAATGCGATGATTCGGCATGAAATTTGCTGGAAACAAAATATGCGAATAACATGGCATTAAAGAACATGTCGGGCATGGAATTTGCCTGACATGAAGAACATGCCAATCTTTGAAATTACGGATTCGTCGGCACTGCGCCACATAAAATACATTCTTAACGACTAGAAATGAATTTCATCCAAGGTGAGATTTTTGCCATCGACAAGCCTTATCGTATGTCGAGTTTCGGTGCTTTGGCACATATTCGTTATGTGCTTTCACGTCGGTTGAGGCGCAAGGTGAAGATTGGTCATGCGGGCACCTTGGACCCGCTTGCCACAGGAGTTCTCATTCTTTGCACAGGGAAATGTACCAAGCAGATAGAGCAACTTCAGCAACATACCAAGGAATATGTGGCTACGCTGCAGCTCGGTGCTACTACCGACAGCTATGATCGCGAACACACGGTGAATCACACCTATCCATGGCGCCATATCACGAAGGAACTCGTCTTAAGCGTCCTGCCAAAATTTGAGGGTGACATCGATCAAGTACCTCCTACCTATAGCGCCTGCAAGGTTGGCGGAGAGCGTTCTTACCAGTTGCGGCGAAACGGTGAAGAAGTTGAACTGCAGCCTAAGCACATCCATATCGAACGCATTGAGTTGACCGATTTTAACTACGAGGAACATCGGATGTCCATACGAGTTGTCTGTGGAAAGGGAACTTATATTCGTGCACTTGCTCGTGACATCGGCAGAGCATTGGGAAGTGGTGCCTACCTTACTGCGCTAAGGCGTACTCGTGTGGGAAATATATCGGTAGACGATTGCGTGGACTTTGACCACTTCTCCGAATGGCTTGATGAACTCGATGCAAAAGGGGAGTTGCAAGGCCAATTGGGAACAAAGTAGGAAAATTCAAACCATATCAAGTTCGAAATAGATAGAAAGGAAATATATTTATGAAGTTATCACAATTCAAGTTTAAATTACCCGAGGAGTTGATAGCACTCTATCCTCACAGTTTCGTCCGTGAATTTACCAACGACGACGGCTCCAAGGGTTCGTTTCGAGTAACACGTCGTGACGAAGCTCGATTGATGGTGCTTCATCGCACTACCGGAGAGATAGAGATGTACAAAAAGGACGCCAAAGGGAAACCCATCAAGGGAGAGTTCCTTGATTTCCGCAATATTCTTGACTATTTTGAGGAAGGCGATACCTTTGTACTCAACGATACAAAAGTGTTTCCTGCTCGTCTCTATGGTACCAAGGAGAAAACCGATGCCAAGATAGAGGTCTTTATCCTTCGTGAACTCAATGAGGAGACTCACCTTTGGGACGTCCTCGTGGAGCCGGCACGCAAAATTCGTATTGGTAACAAATTGTTCTTTGACGATGTCGGGACTATGGTTGCTGAGGTCTATGACAACACAACGAGTCGTGGTCGTTCTCTTCGTTTCCTCTACGATTGTCCTCATGAGCAGTTCAAGCATGATCTTTTTGCCCTTGGTGAGGCTCCGTTGCCAAGATACATCATTGACCGTCGCGAGAACCATCATGCCACAGCGGAGGACATGGAGGACTTCCAGTGCATTTTCGCGAAGAATGAAGGTGCTGTTACGGCTCCAGCCACAGGATTGCATTTTAGCAGAGAATTGATGAAAAGAATGGAAATCAAAGGCATCAACACTGCTTATATTACATTGCATTGTGGCTTGGGCAATTTCTCGCCTATAGAGGTGGAAGACCTTACGAAACACAAGATGGATTCTGAGCAGATGTTCGTTGAGAAAGAGGCTTGTGACATCGTGAACCGTACGAAGCAGAGCGGGCACAAGGTTCTTGCTGTGGGCACCAGCGTGGCCAAGGCTACCGAAACCGCCGTTGGTACCGATGGACTGCTTAAGGAATATGACGGATGGACAAGTAAGTTTCTCTTCCCGCCTTATGAATTTGGTTTAGCCGATGCAATGGTGGCCAATTTCTATCATCCGGAGTCTACGCTCTTGATGTCAACCGCTGCTTTCGGTGGTTACGAGAATGTGATGGAGTGCTACAACCTGGCAGTGAAGAACGGGTATAAGTTTGGCTGCTTTGGTGATAGCTTGTTGATAGTGGATTGAGAGCGTAAGGCTTAGGTTTAACGTGCTGCATGCGTGACTTGTTCCTGCATACTGCTCTGCCCTAAACTCTCAGATAAATGTTGTCTACTCTTTTAGCGAATCGAATGCATAACGTCTATTTTTCTTTGGGGAGCAATATCGGCAACCGCAAACGTCAGATAGAAAATGCCATATCTTTGTTAGGACAGAGAGTGGGGTGTGTCAAGGCCGTTTCTTCCATGTTTGAGACCGAGCCCTGGGGTTTTCAATCGAATAATAAGTTTATTAATGCTTGTGTTTGTTGTTCCACTGAGTTCTCACCTCGACAGGTATTGTTCGCCACGCAGAAAATTGAACGGGAAATGGGGCGACTCCAAAAGTCGGTCGACGGTGTTTATCATGATCGAATCATCGATATAGACATATTGCTCTACGACGATTTAACCATTGATGAGCCCGATCTTAAAATTCCGCATCCAATGATGAAAAAGCGCGATTTCGTGATGATTCCTTTAAGGGAAATTCTTCCGAATGTGTAGTTATTAGCCTGCATAAACTCTAAGGTGGTACAGCCTTGCGGTGACTCTCTTGATATTTATGTATCCGTGAGTAATCTTTGCAAACATTACTGCTTATGTCTCGGTAAGAAAATACAAAAAAAAGCTCCACAGAATTCTGTGGAGCTTTAATTCTTTTTGGAATGAAGGGGATTACTTGCGCAAGCCCAGAGACTTGATGAGTGCACGATAACGCTCTACATCTTGCTTGTAGAGATAGTTGAGCAATGCACGACGCTTACCTACCAAAGTAGTAAGAGAACGAGTGGTCACGAAGTCCTTGTGATGATTCTTCACATGCTCTGTCAAGTGATTGATGCGATAAGTGAACAAAGCAACCTGGCTCTCTACAGAACCTGTGTCAGTGGCCGACTTGCCATGCTTGGCGAAGATTTCCTCTTTCTTTTCCTTGTTTAAATACATTTTTTGAAATGGATTAATAATTTTGTGCTAATTACATCTTTCATGCGCCATACGGCCTTAATCACAACCTCATGGCGCAATCAAATGCATCGGATTTTCCGAAAAGCGGTGCAAAGGTAACAAAAAAACGGCATATCATGCTGACAGTAAGCTAACTTTATTTCCTTGTTAAACGTTTTTAACGGTTCTCAAAAGCATTCTCCTGATTATTCGGACGACTTTCTCTATTCTTTTTTGTAATTTTGCACCAAATTTAGTACGATTATTTAAGGTAAATCAATGCAAGACATTCGTAACATTGCAGTTATTGCACACGTCGACCATGGAAAAACAACGCTGGTCGATAAAATGATGCTCGCTGGAAAACTGTTCCGTGACGGCCAGGACAAAAGCGGCGAAGTGTTGGACTCCAATGATTTGGAGCGTGAACGAGGGATAACCATTCTTTCTAAGAACGTTTCCATCAACTGGAAAGGTGTGAAAATTAATATTCTCGATACCCCGGGACACTCCGACTTCGGTGGTGAAGTGGAGCGCGTCCTCAATATGGCAGACGGTTGCCTTTTGCTCGTCGATGCCTTTGAGGGACCTATGCCACAGACCCGTTTCGTGCTTCAGAAGGCTTTGCAAATAGGCTTGAAGCCTATTGTAGTAGTCAACAAGGTTGACAAGCCAAACTGTCGCCCCGAGCAGGTTTATGAAATGGTGTTTGACTTGATGTGTGACCTCAACGCCACTGAGGACCAGCTTGACTTCCCGGTTGTATATGGTTCAGCTAAAAACGGATGGATGGGTGAAGACTGGAAAACTCCAACTGGTAACATCGACTATCTGCTCGATAAAATCATAGAGGTCATTCCCGCTCCTAAACATCTCGACGGAACTCCGCAGATGCTTATCACTTCTTTGGACTATAGTAATTATACGGGTCGTATCGCCGTGGGACGCGTTCATCGCGGTGTGCTGCGTGACGGAATGAATATTACCATCTGCCACCGTGATGGCACTCAGGAGAAGACCAAGATTAAGGAACTTCACACTTTTGAGGGCATGGGCCACAAGAAGACCGAGGCAGTGGAGAGTGGTGACATTTGTGCCGTGATTGGCTTGGAGAACTTCGAGATTGGCGATACAATCGCTGATTACGAGAATCCTGAGCCTCTGCCTCCTATCGCTGTGGATGAGCCTACAATGAGTATGCTCTTCACCATTAATGACTCGCCTTTCTTCGGTCGTGAGGGTAAGTATTGTACTTCGCGTCATATTAATGACCGTCTGCAGAAAGAGTTGGAGAAGAACCTCGCCTTGCGCGTTCAACCTGTGGAGGGCAGCACTGATAAGTGGATTGTCAGTGGCCGTGGCGTGTTGCATCTTTCCGTTCTTATTGAGACCATGCGCCGTGAAGGCTTTGAGCTCCAAGTGGGACAGCCTCAGGTGATTTTCAAGGAAATCGACGGTCAGAAGTGTGAGCCTATTGAGGAACTGACCATCAATGTGCCGGAGGAATACTCCAGCAAGATGATTGATATGGTTACTCGCCGTAAGGGAGACTTGGTCGGTATGGATACCGAGGGAGACCGTGTTAACATCACTTTTGAGATTCCTTCACGTGGTATCATCGGTCTGCGCACAAATGTACTCACTGCCAGTCAGGGTGAGGCTATTATGGCTCATCGCTTCAAGGACTATCAACCTTATAAAGGAGAAATCATCCGTCGTACAAATGGCTCTATGATTGCTCTTGAAACAGGAACGGCTTATGCTTATTCCATCGACAAGCTGCAGGACCGCGGTAAGTTCTTCATCGATCCGGGTGAGGAAGTTTATGGCGGACAGGTAGTAGGCGAGCACGTTCACGACAATGACCTTGTCGTGAATGTTACAAAGGCTAAGCAGCTCACTAACGTTCGCGCCAGCGGATCTGATGAAAAAGCCCGCGTTATCCCCAAGACTGTGATGAGTCTCGAGGAGTGCTTGGAATATATCAAGGGCGACGAGTATGTCGAGGTTACACCTAAATCTATTCGTATGCGCAAGATTATCCTCGATCATCTTGAACGTAAGCGCGCTAACAAGGAATAAGCTTCCCCTTTCAGCCATGTTCTTTCGTTTGGACAGACCGGACTGAGGAAAAGAAAATATTATGGGACGGGAGACACTGACAGACAGTTCTCCTGTCCCATTTTCGTTTCTTAACCTATAACCGTATTGAACAGAATGTCATAAAACTTGTGGGCATTATTTGCTGTCGTATGCAATTTCTGCAATCCGCAAAATACAAGCCATAGAGTGATATGAAAATTTAGGTGCAGCTTTGTATAATAAGCTGAGAAATGAGACGTTATTAAGAAAAACAGTATAAACTAATGACGAGAACTATCGCCGCATGGGTCTTTGCTTTCTGGGCACTACAAGCGGGTGCGCAATCGACAGATACCGAACGTTTGCGTTGGGACAAAGGACTAACCTATAAGTTGGAGACGCAAACGTCACTTTCGAAGGGAGAGACGCCTCTGTGGTTAAACGCCAATAAATACGGACTCAGCTCGTTGGAATCGAGTAACGGATATGTTCGGGCGGCCGTGGTGAGGCCCTTGGGAGAGGACTCGCTACGTCGCTGGGGCATTGGCTATGGTGTAGATGTGGCTGCGGCTTACAACTATACCAGTAAGGCCATTGTACAACAAGCTTTTTTTCAAGTACGATGGCTAAAGGGCGTGTTTACAGTTGGCAGTAAAGAATGGCCGATGGAACTAAAGAATAATCAGCTCAGCAGTGGTTCGCAGACACTTGGCATCAATGCACGTCCTATACCACAGGTGCGATTGGCTTTGGAAGACTACTGGAAGGTGTTTGGCTTGAGATGGCTGCGCTTGAAAGGGCATGTGGCTTTCGGACGCATGACGGACGACAATTGGCAGAAAGACTTTACCAACAACGTACCTCCTTACATAGAAGACAGGCTTTATCACAGTAAGGCCGGTTACTTGCTTATCGGTAATCCCGACGCCTTTACTCCTTTTACGGTAGAATTGGGATTGGAAATGGCTGCCATGTTCGGGGGCACCAGCTATATGACGATAGATGGAGAGACCGTAGCAATTGACAATGGTTCCGGTTTGCGCTCTTTCTGGAACGCTTTCGTACCGGGTGGGTCTGATGCAACTGACGGAAGCTATCAAAATGTGGAAGGTGACGACCTCGGTAGTTGGGTAGCGCGCATCAACTATGAAGCCGATACATGGGGAGCTCATCTTTATGCTGATAAATTTTTTGAAGACCACTCTTCGATGTTCATGCTGGACTATGACGGTTATGGTGAAGGAGAAGACTGGGATGTGAGCTCTAAGCGACGTTACTTGCTTTACAATTTCAAGGACTGGATGCTCGGTGCAGAACTGAATATGAAATACGGCAGATGGATTCGTGATATCGTATTCGAATATCTTTATACAGAATATCAGAGTGGTCCTATTTATCACGATCATAGTTCCGGCGTGAGCGACCATATCGGAGGACGTGACAATTACTATAACCATCATCTCTACACGGGCTGGCAACATTGGGGACAGGCCATCGGCAATCCTCTCTATACTTCGCCTATTTATAATAAGAGCGGAGTAATACGTTTTGAAAATAACCGCTTTCTGGCTTTTCATTTTGGTATGAGCGGACGCCCCACAGAAAGGCTTACCTATCGACTCATGGCTACTTATGAGGAAGGACTGGGTACGTATGATATTCCTTTTACGAGCAAACGCCACAATGTCAGTGCCATGCTAGAAGCTGCTTATCAATTTCCTAAAGGTTGGTATGTGAAGGGTGCAGCAGGCATGGATATGGGAGGCCTGTTGGGCCATAATTATGGATTTCAGCTAACTGTGAGTAAGTCCGGACTTCTTCAGAAAAGCAAACGCATTACTCAATAGAAAAATCGAATGGCATGAAACGAACGCTTTTCTCTTTCATTATACTTGTCGTAATCGTTGGTCAGGTGCTGCAGAGCTGTGAGTTGGAAACCTCACCAAACGGTGATCTCGACGGCCTTTGGCATCTTGTGCAAGTGGATACATTGATGGAATACGATGGTGTTGAACATCGGCTTGACCTTAGCAATGAGCATCGCTATTGGGCATTTCAAAATGATTTGATGCAAACCAACAATACAGATTCGGCTCAATTTTTCATTTATCGTTTTGCTCGAGAGGGTGATTCACTGATAGTCAGTGAACCACGGGTGAACGACAGAGATGCAGGTGACACTCTTGTTACTGACTTGTCACTTCTTCAGCCCTTCGGTATTAATGCCTTTCGGGAGTCCTTCTATGTTATAAAGCTTTCGGGCAGCACTATGGAATTGCAATCTCAGAAATTGATTCTGAATTTCAAAAAATTCTAGGAAAGAAATAAGACTCTTTTAAATGAAAAGATACAAAAAAATCCGCTGTGTCGTAAATGGCGATACAGCGGATTTCTGTATATATTCAAGTCCTTCTAATGGAAGGGAATAAATTTCGATTAAAAAAATCTGTTAGAATGGCAGGTCGTCGCTATTGTCGCCTGTTCCCAAGGGGTCGGCAGTAGCAGTCGGCTGAGCAGTGCTCGTCGGCTGGGTGCTGGAGGCAGCAGGAGAGGGGCTTGCTGTAGTCACAGGAGCCGGGCCGATGGCGTTGGGGTCGATATGGTCTACGCGGAAGGCGTTGATGTCATTAAAGTAGCGGTCTTGCCAGGGACGGGCATTGATGTCGAGCCATACATGAACAGTATCGCCTTGGTGAATGTTGAACTGTTCCAACTTGTCGGCTCCGAAGACGCGGAACAAACAGGCACGAGGATACTGGTCCTTGGTCTGAATAACAAATTCCTGCGATTTCCAGGCGTTGCCGGTTCTGTTGGACACACCTTCTTTGGCAGGGTATTCCTTTATGATTACTCCTTCTACTTCTATTCCTTGTAATGCCATGATTGAAATATTTTTTGATTTTATATTATAGCTTTTGTTTCGTTTCTATTTTGCGAAGGTACGGCTTTTCGCATAAAAAAGCAAGACTTTGAACCTTAAAAATAAAAAAATCGAGAAATTTCCTATTTTACTTTAGCTTATGTTCCCATTTTTACTTAACTTTGTGGGTTAAAGAGGGCAAAATGCGCTCTGATTTTGTTTAACAATCTCAAGGCACTTGAAGTCACAAGAAGACCTGTCCTCAAAAACGGAATAATCATAAAAATAAATAACCTCATGCGATTTACCTTATCCAGTACGGCTCTTAATAGCCGGTTGCAACAACTTTCGAAAGTTATCAATCCCAAGAATCCACAGCCCATTCTTGGCAGTTTTCTTTTCAGAGTTCACGATAACAGAATGGTTATCACAGCGTCGGACAATGAGAATGTGATGACTTCGGACTTACCTCTTTCTGAGTGCAATGGCGAAGCAGACTTTGCAATTCCCAATCGCACAATTATTGATGCAGTGAAGGAGATACCGGAACAGCCGCTCACTTTTGATGTGGATACTGATAACTACAACGTTATCGTGGAGTATCAGAATGGTCACTATGAGTTTACGGCGCAGAATGCCGACGAATATCCCCAGTACGAGACACTTGGCGAAGGCGCCAGTGTGATTACCATTGATGCTGCGGTTCTTGTTAACAACATTAATCGTACGCTCTTTGCCACCGACAACAACGATATTCGACCCGTAATGAATGGTATCTATTTCGACTTGACGAACAATTATCTTGCATTCGTTGCCAGCGACGGACATAAATTGGTGCGTTGCCTCGATTACAGGATTAAGAGCGATCAACCAGCTTCATTTATCCTTCCCAAGAAACCTGCCAATCTATTGAAGGGTACCCTTGGTAAAGAAAGTGGTGACGTCGTGATTAAATTCAATTCTCAGTCGGCAGAGATACATTATGCCGGTGGAATGCTTTCCTGTCGCCTTATAGAAGGTAATTTCCCCAATTACAATGCTGCCATTCCGAAGGACAACCCCAATGAGCTCGTGGTAGACCGGATGGCCTTGCTGAGCGCCTTGCGTCGTGTGTTGCCTTTCGCCAGCATGAGCAGTCAGTTGGTGCGTTTCCGCCTCTCACCGGGCAGCCTTGTCATTTCATCGGAGGACCTGGATTTCTCTACCAGTGCTGAAGAGCAAATCGTATGCGATTATAACGGACAATCGATGCAGATTGGTTTCCGTGGTGATTTCCTCACCGAGATTCTCAACAGCTTCGATGTTGATGACATCAAGATTCTTTTGGGCGACTCTAGCAGAGCGGGAGTCGTGGTTCCTGTGGAGCAGCCGGAGAACGAGAACATCCTCATGCTTCTCATGCCCTTGTTGCTCAATGACTAATGTTGTTCGCATTCTTCATGTTGAAGGATTGCAATAACTTACCATAAAAGAAAGAATGAAACTTAATTTGAAAAAGCCGCTTGTTGTCTTCGATTTGGAGACAACAGGCTTGGATTTAGTTCATGACCGTATCATACAGAT
Source organism: Prevotella sp. (assembly GCA_050946475.1). Classification (GTDB taxonomy): domain Bacteria; phylum Bacteroidota; class Bacteroidia; order Bacteroidales; family Bacteroidaceae; genus Prevotella. The sequence goes on along the minus strand of JBMNUW010000009.1, from coordinate 14,322 downwards.
TTCCTACGTCAAGGTGAGTCCCGGCGGCACCGAGGAACGAAAGAGCGTCTTTGTCAATCCGGAGAAGCCTATTCCTTCTGTCGTGCAACAACTTACTGGTATCACCGACGATATGGTGAAGGATTCTCCAACTTTCAAGCAGCTGGCTTCCCAACTGGCTGAAAGTTTCAAGGGGTGTGATTTTGCAGGATTCAATTCCAATCGTTTTGATATACCGATGCTGGCTGAGGAGTTCCTTCGTGCAGGTATTGACTTTGATTTTTCACGTTGTCGACTCATTGATGCACAGACTATATTCCATAAGATGGAGCGTCGTGATCTGGCTGCGGCTTATAAGTTTTATACAGGCCATAAGATGGAGGAAGACTTTCGTGCGCATCGTGCCGATCAAGATGCAGAAGCCACTTATCGTGTGTTGCAAGGCGAGCTCGACCGTTATAATCCGGAAACGGCAGAGGAACCCGACCGTGCACTACCCAATGACATGGATGTGCTGGCAGAGTTCTCCAAGCAAAACAACAATGTGGATTTCGCCGGTCGCATGGTCTGGGAAGAGATGAAAGATGACAACGGCAAGACCTTACTTGATGAAAATGGAAAGCCACGTAAGCACGAAGTGTTCAACTTTGGTAAGTATAAGGGCCAGGCAGTGACGGATGTACTGCACCGGGATCCCGGTTATTTTGGCTGGATACTGTCCAGCGATTTCACGCTCAACACCAAGCAGGAGCTAACTCGTATCCGGTTACGCGAAGCAAAGTTGAATTCTGGTAATTAAATTAAAACCATACACTTTCAACGATGATACGTCTTCTCTGTTCATTAGTCTTTTTGTTAGCGATGCAAACAGCCGCTGCCCAGGAGCTCAATGCGAAGGTAGTGGTGAATCACAGTCAGATTCAGGGGACTGAGACTGCCGTATTTGAGAGTTTGCAGCAAAAGCTTGAACAATTGCTCAATGAACAGAAGTGGACGAATCTGCAATTCCAGAAAAACGAAAGAATCGCTTGCAGCTTCAATATTACCGTGTCGAAATACGATGCCTCGACGAATCTCTTCACTTGCAAGGCTCTCATTCAGGCGAACAGACCGGTGTATGATGCTTCTTACACAACTACTTTATATAATAATACGGACAACGACTTTAACTTCGAGTTCACTCAGTTTGATGAACTGCAATTCCGAGAAGATGTCATTGACAATCAGCTGATGGCTTTAGTGGCATATTATGCTTATCTCATCATTGGACTGGATCTCGACAGTTTCGCTCCTATGGGCGGAGAAGACGTGCTGCAGCGTTGCATGAACGTGGTGAACAGTGCTCAAACGTTGAATTTTACGGGATGGAAGTCATTTGATGACAGTCGTAACAGGTTTGCCATTATCAACGACTATCTCGATGGTTCCATGACGCCTTTCCGACAGTTGCAATACGATTATTATCGCAATGGGCTCGATGAAATGGCCAGCAATTCGGAACGTGGCCGCAAAGCCATTACAGAAGCGTTGGAGAATGACTTGAAAAAGAGTCATGAGAATCGTCCGATGAGTATGTTACCACAGATATGGACGGACTACAAACGAGACGAATTGGCTCAGATTTATCAAGGGAAAGGCACACAGAAAGAGAAAGAGACCGTTTATGAAATACTCTTTTCTATCAATGCCTCTCAGAACACAGCCTGGGAGAAGATAAAGAATTAAGTATGCTCAAACATTTATACATCAAGAACTTTACACTTATTGATGAGCTCGACGTCGATTTCTATCCTGGTTTCTCCGTTATTACAGGTGAAACGGGAGCAGGAAAGAGCATTATCCTTGGAGCCCTCCATTTGTTGTTGGGACAACGGGCCGACACTAAGCAGGTGAAGGCAGGCAGTCAGAAATGCATCGTCGAAGCTCTCTTTGATGTTTCTCGTTATGAGATGAATTCTTTTTTCTCACAACATGACATCGACTATGATGATGGCGAATGTATTTTGCGCCGGGAAGTGAATGCAAACGGCAAGAGCAGGGCTTTTATTAACGACACCCCTGTGGCTCTTTCCCTTATGAAGGAATTAGGAGAGCAACTCATTGACATACATAGTCAACATCAGAATTTGCTGCTTCAAAAAGAAGACTTCCAACTCAATGTGGTGGACATCATAGCCGGTAACGGTGCACAACGGAAACGATATCGTGACGCCTATGATGCTTACCTACAGGCTACGAAGGCTTATGAAGTCTTTGAGCAGCATTGTCGACAGAACAAGGAAAACGAAGAATTCCTTCGTTTTCAATGCACTGAACTCGACAAGGCCGAGCTGAAGGAGGGCGAGCAGGCAGAACTGGAACAGCAGCAGCAAACACTGAGTCATACGGAGGAGATTAAACATGCACTTTATGATGCCGTACACGCCATTTCTCAAGAAGAACAAGGCTGTGTGGACCAGCTAAGGGAAGCTAGTAGCAAGGTGAGTTCTATTCTTGAAGTCTATCCGGATGTTAAGGGGATAGCCGATCGCTTGGATTCGGCCTATATAGAACTGAAAGATATTGCGGATGAACTGGAGAGTAGGGTGGAACGTGTGGACTTCGATCCCCAGCAATTAGAGCAGGTGAGTGCTCGTCTCGACTATCTTTATTCACTGGAACAACGTTTTCATCTCTCCACAGAAGAGGAACTCATGGCTGAACGTAACCGCCTGCATGGAGAACTCGAGACAATTGACGGTGGCGAAGAGCAGTTGGAAGAACTTCGTCGAAAGGCCAAAGAAGCCTTCGACCGTTGCATGAAGGAGGGGAAAACATTGACAGAAACGCGCAAGGCATCGGCTCTACGTGTCGAGAGCGAGATGAAAAAGCGACTGGTTCCTCTCGGCATTCCTCATGTACGATTCTCCATAGAATTCAAAGAAAAGAATTGTGCTCCGAATGGTGTCGATAAAGTGCAATTTCTTTTCAGCGCTAATAGCAGTTCACCACTTCAACCCGTATCACAAGTTGCGTCCGGCGGTGAAATCGCCCGTGTCATGCTTTCTCTCAAGGCAATGATAAGTAGAGCTGTGAAACTTCCGACGATTATCTTTGATGAAATCGACACGGGAGTGAGCGGGCGTGTGGCAGAGAAAATGGCGCAAATCATGCAGGAAATGGGAGAAAATCACCGACAGGTGATTTCCATTACTCACTTACCGCAGATTGCCGCCTTAGGAACTACTCATTATAAAGTAATCAAGAAAGAGAGTCGAAATGGAACGGTGAGCGAGATGCGGAAACTGTCCACAGAGGAGAGAGTACGAGAGGTTGCCCAAATGCTTAGTGGAAGTGATATCAGTCAGGCTGCAATCGACAATGCTCGTTCCTTACTGCGACTTGATAATAATACTAACTCTAATAATATTTAAAAACAGATATGACAATTCATTCATTTGTAAGAAATAGTTTATTGCTTTTCGCATTTGCCATGAATTTCGCGGATGTCTGTGCTCAGTCATCTGCTGTCAAGAAGGCTTCGCAGGGTGTTTTCACGCTAACCACATTCAACGCTGATGGTACACTACATTCAAGCACCAAAGGTGTATTTGTAGGAAAAGCCGATGAAGGCATAGCCGCATGGGAGCCTTTCAAGGGTGCTCGGAGTGCCGTTGTGGTCGATGCCCGTGGAAAAAAATACGACGTTGATGTGATGATGGGGGTGTCGGAGATGTACAATCTATGCCGTTTCCGTGTGAAGGGAACCGGACCTATAGGGCTGTCCTTTGTTGGGAGTGACGCTCCTGTGACAAAAGTAAACCTAATACATTACGATATCAAGAAACCCAGTATAAAAAGCGTAAAGGTAATGAAGTCGGAAAAGTTCCTGGAACACCTCAACTATTATCTTTTCAATGACAATGAGGTGTCATCCACCGAATTGGGTTGTCCTTTAGTCAACGATCAAGGTCAATTGCTGGGTATCATGCAACGTCCCGTTAACGGAGGTCAGGCATTCTCCGCCGATGCACGACTGACGAACACTTTCAAAATAACAGGTCTCTCCATCAATGATCCTACCTTACGGGCGACTGATATTCGTACGGCATTGCCTGCCGACGAGAAGGATGCTACCTTGATGCTTATGGTGGCCAGCTCGCAGGTAGATAGTGCTAAATATGATGCCTATGTCAGCGATTTCCTTAATCAGTTCCCCACTTCTGCTGAAGGATATAATCTTCGCGCCTCTCGACTGATGAATCAGAAACGAATGCGAGAGGCTGACGACGTATTGCAGCAGGGAGTAAAACGTGCCTCCAAGAAGGACGAGGCATTGAGCAATTACGCTAAACTGGTGTATCAGTATTCGGTATATCCTACGGACTCTACCTTTACAGCCTGGAATTTCTCCAAAGCTCAAGAACTGGCAGAGAATGCCTATAAAGAGAATCCGTTGCCTATTTATCGTCACCAGGTAGCACAGGCAATCTATGCGCAAGGCGACTATCAGAAAGCCTTGGATATCTTTACACAGTTGCAGCAGACTGATCTCGGCAAAAATGGTGAGGTATATTTCGAGGCTGCACAATGCAAGACCCAATTGAAGAAACCACAGGCGGAAATCATGGAGCTGATAAACAAGGCTGTGGATGTCCAGCCGGGAGCCCCGTCTGCTCCTTATCTGTTGGAACGCGGGCGCATCTACGACCAGGCGGGAGAGACGCGTAAGGCTTTCGAAGATTATCTGCGCTACGACTCCATTATCGGTAACCGTGGAACTCATCAATTCTATTTCCTGAAGTTCCAGAATGAAATGAAGCTCCGTCAGTATCAGTTGGCGCTCAATGATATTGCACATGCTATCGTACTCAATCGTACTGAGCCAACTTATTATGCGGAAATGGCGAGTCTGCAACTGAGAGTAAACAGACTTGAGGATGCCGTGAAGACCTGCAACATTGCTCTTCAATTGACGGATCAGTATTCTGATTTGTACATTATCAAGGGTATCTCTCTTTGCCAACTTAAACAGAAGGAAGAGGGAGTGAAGTGCTTGCAGCGGGCCCAGCAACTTGGTGACCCACGCGCAGAGGGACTGATGAAGAAATATAAATGACGACCCCCCATAACCTATGATTAGATTCAAGGAAGTAACGCTGAACGACCGTGATGAAATCCAAGCCTTCACCATGCTTGGTGACAATCAGAACTGCGATCTTTCGTTTGCCAATTTGATAAGTTGGCGTTTCCTTTACGACACGCAATTTGCCATCGTCCATGACTACTTGGTATTCCGTTTTTATAGTGGTCATCATCTGGCCTATCTCGGACCGATTTCTCGACCAAACCGACTTGATTCTGATTATGTTGACAAGGATTTTAAGAATACTATTCGTGCTTTGCGCGATGACGCCATTGCCATGGGCCATCCTTTCCTGCTGACAGGTGTTAGTAAGAACATGGTGGAAAAGGTGGAACGGGCATTCCCGGAAGAGTTTCGTGCACTGCCTGAAAGAAATATCTTTGATTATATCTATAATCGGGAAAAGCTCGAAAAACTGTCAGGCAAGCATTTGCAGAGCAAACGTAATCATTGTAATAAATTTCGTAGTCTCTATCCACAATATGAATACAGGCCGCTGACTAAGGAAATGATACCGCTCTGCGTGAAACTTGAAGAGCAATGGCGGTCAGATACCAAGGAAAATTCTGACGGGCGGGAGCAGTCATCTCTTAATGAGGAGCTGCGGAGCATGACTCGCTCGTTTCTCTTTTGGGACAATCTCGATTGTATTGGTGGTACTATCTTTGTTGACGATAAACTCGTTTCCTTCACTTTTGGCAGTCCCGTCAACCACGACACTTTCGATGTTTGCGTGGAAAAAGCGGATGTGAGATATGAGGGTTCTTTCTCCGTCATCAATCAAGAGTTTGTGCGTCATCTTCCTGAACAGTTTGTGTATATCAATCGCGAGGACGATATGGGCGAAGAGGGACTGAGACGTTCAAAGCTCTCCTACAAGCCTGATTTGTTATTGGAAAAATATAGCATCACGGAGAAACATCCCTTGGAAAATTTTACAGACACCGAACGTTTGCGAAGGGAGACGGAGCAGTTGTGGCGAAAGACATTCCACGATTCAGAGCCATTCATCCGCTTGTATTTTGACAAGGTGTTTCGTTCGGAATATAACATTGTTTCCCAGATAGACGGTAAGGTGGCAGGAGCTTTGCAGACATTGCCTTTTATCTTACATGCCAAGGGACAGAAAGTGCCGACGGCCTATATTTCCGGTGTGTGCGTCGACGAAGCCAGACGCAGACAGAACATCGGAACCAATCTCATGCGTCAGGCCCACAATACCTTATTTTATAAAGGAGTAGTCTTCGCCTGCCTCATTCCCGCAGAACGATGGCTCTTCGGATGGTACTCGCAGTGTGGCTATAGTCAAAGCATTCGATGCGTTGAAGGTCCTGTAAATGTTGTCGAAATGTCCTTTGTCGACTTTGACGTGTGGCAGCATAGTCGTCCCTGTTTTCTTCTCCATTCGTCTGAGAGCTATTCCAATGCAATTTCCGACTTGCGCTTGTCCCGGCAGACGAGCGGAAGACCGGCGCTAGGGATGCTTCGTGTCATCAACGTGCAGAAAGCCTTGAGCTTCTTCGCTCGATTAAACCCTGACTATAAGGGGAATATACGAATATATGGTGACAAAGACATAGCCTCCAACAATACTTATTTTTCGGTCGAAGGAGGTAATGTGACTCAGACTGATCGGCCCCTTGAGCATGTACAGGTGCTTACCATCAGTGAGCTGTCATTGCTCATCATGCATGATTTAAAGCCTGAGATGACTCTTATGATGAACTGAGCGTCTTTGAATGTTACATTTCAGGCTTTATTATCCGACAGATAAACAGCTTATGATAACTACGTGATGCAATGTGATGAAGCCGATAGAACGAAAATGAACATCATAATAAGAATAAGAACAAAAATGAAGAGACTTGCCCGTCAAAGAGTGATGTGTCTGTTGCTGAGTCTAGTGGCAGTTTGCATGGTTCAATATGCAGAAGCACAAACGAATGACACGTCTCCTTTGCAGAATCGTCCGGAGGGACATCGCCTGCCAAACATAGCCTTTGGTTGGAACCACCACAATGACTCAACTCTCACTAGCAAGTTTAATATCGGTCTCGTTTCAGAGGTAGACACCTTGCGAGGATTTCAGTTTGGTGCTATGTTCAGTGCTGTCCGAGGAACTTCCAGCGGCGTGATGACCTCTTTCTTAACAAATGCTGCTCATTCTGCCCGCGGACTGCAGCTGGCGGGTGTCAGCAACATAGCATTCACTCCTATGAAGGCCATTCAGTTGAGTATGCTGTCAAACACTGCAATGGGAGTGCGGCAGGGCATGCAATTGTCGTTGCTCAGTAATATTGCCGAAGGTTCAATGCGTGGTGTTCAGAGCGCATTTTATAATTATGCTGACACCCTCAGTGGATCCCAAATTGGTATCTTTAATGTTGCCCTTCGTCATCCTCGTGGCGTTCAAGTAGGAATTTTCAATTATACACGTGATACAATTGCCCACAAGATAGGCTTGGTAAACATCAATCCCAAGACACGTATTGATGTGATGCTGGGCGTTGGTTCATCCTCGAAGCTCAATTCGGCAATAAGATTCAGGAATCGCAGCACTTATAACGTGTTGGGACTCGGTACCCACTATATGGGATTTGACGACGACTTCTCCGCAGCCCTTTTTTATCGCATCGGTCAGTATTTTCATCTTTCTCCCCGATGGACCATCAGTGGTGACATCGGCTGTTACCACATTGAAACCTTCCATAAGTCAACGGAAGCCCGACCCAGCAGACTATATTCCTTGCAGGTGCATCTGAATCTCGACTATGACATTTCTCCTATGTTGGGAGCATACGTTTCGGCTGGCTATGGAACTACTCGCTATTATGGTTCTCATCACAACTACCGGTCGCGGCCTCTAGTGGAAGCAGGACTCACTTTTCGCTATCGGCACAACATCAATAAGTATAAAAAGTGGGAGGAAGAACGCGAACGAGACTATCAATACTATCTTCAGCAATTGGGCGACAAACCTGCCGGACTGCTCTATCGCATGGATGATCCGCAATATAACAAAAAACATTGGTGGAGGGCTGCAATGCTGACGACAGGTATTAATGTACTGGTGCACTGTTTTGACCGCTTCGTGATGAACGAGGATTTTGCACAAGTAACTTTTAAGGACATTGCACGTAACTGGCGTAATGCTTTTGTCTGGGACAATGACCAGTTTTCCACCAATCTTTTCGCCCATCCTTACCACGGCAATCTCTATTTCAATTCCGCGCGCAGTAACGGACTTAACTTCTGGGAGAGCGCACCCTATGCTCTGGGCGGCAGCCTCATGTGGGAGTTTTGTGGAGAAGTGGAGCCGCCCGCTATCAACGACCTCATGGCAACTACTTTTGGCGGTATCTGTATCGGTGAAATCACTCACCGCTTATCCGCTCTCCTTCTCAACGACAGCAAACGTGGCAGTCGTCGCTTTTGGCGTGAGGCAGCAGCGACGGTTGTCAATCCCATGCAAGGACTCACACGTATCATCGACGGTGACGCTTGGAAACATCGAGACACTAACTATCTCTACCATGATTTCAGTAAGATTCCGGTAGAATTTACCGTTAATTTTGGCAGTCGATACTTAGCTGACAAAGGCAGTTTTTCGCGAGGTGAATACCAGCCCTATCTTCAGTTACAATTGGTTTATGGTGATATTTTTAGTGAGGAGAACAAATCGCCTTATGATTTCTTTACGACAGACATTACTGTTGGTCTTTCAGGGAATCAGCCTCTGTTGAATAACATTCATCTTTTGGGTAAGCTTTGGAGTACCACCGTTTACAGAGGAAACGAGGGAGCCACAATATTGGGACTCTTCCAACATTTCAACTACTACGACTCAGAGCCTGTGAAAGACGGTTCCGACCAGACTCCTTATCGTATCTCTGAAGCAGCTTCGGTGGGTCCGGGTATTATCTGGCGCTTTCCCAAACTCGGAAATCTCACCATGTTGCGGCAGGCGCTCTTTGTTGACGGTATATTGCTAGGAGGAACCAAGAGTGACTATTACAATGTGATAGACCGAGACTATAACATGGGCTCAGGCTACAGCGTGAAATTCAAGTCTCTCATGCTTTTTGAGAATATCGGTGCTTTCATGTTTTTAGCCGACTACTACCGCATCTATACTTGGAAAGGCTATGAGGACAAGGATCTCTCGACGGTGAATCCACTTTATCTAAATGCACAGGGTGACAAGGGCAATGCAGAGCTGCTTGTGCTCAGCCCTCGATTCGTGTTCCACTTGAAAAACAATATCGGAATAGACCTTTCGGGCTTCTATTACTTGCGGCATACGCGCTATGACTATCATCCCAATGTGCATGCTAATACTTTTGAAGTGCGTGCTGCTCTCGTGTTCAGACTCTGAGGCTATTATTGGCCCCGTCATGTATTAATACTACAAGTTATAAATGCTTGTATATTTGCATCAAATCTATTCCGTAGCTTAAAAAATCAAAAATTTAATTCAGAAAGTATAGTTTAATAATATTAGCGCAATGATTTGGAACCATTTCAAAAACTTTTGCTAACTTTGCACTATGAACCGAATTTTGATCATACTGTTTTGCGTGCTGGTTTCTGCAGGAGCGAAAGCCCAGAGCTCGCGCGTAGAATGCGAAGATACATGTAGCCATATCCATGGCATCGACCTCAGCCATTATCAAGGCAACGTTTTCTGGGAGGCTGTTGGAAAAACAAAGATGGCCTACGTCTATCTTAAGGCGACGGAAGGTGGTGATCGCATCGATGAAAAATACCAGCAGAACATTGACCTGGCTCACCGTTACGGACTGAAAGTAGGTTCATACCACTTTTATAGACCGCGAATCCCACAACAGACACAGCTCGATAATTTTCGGGCTCAGTGCCGGCCTGAAGACCAGGACTTGTTACCCATGGTGGACATTGAGACTCGGAGCGGACTATCCAAGGAAGAGTTTCTCGATTCCCTTTTCGTCTTTCTGCATCTCATGGAGAAAACCTATAAACAGAAACCTTTGCTCTATACGGGAGCAAATTTCTACGACGCCAATCTGGTTGGCCTCATATCCGACTACAAGGTGATGATTGCTCAGTATACGCAGCGTGAACCTGTGTTGAAAGACGACCTCGATTTTCTGCTATGGCAGTATACCGGAAAGGGCCGTCTCGATGGAATCAACGGATATGTTGACAAGAGCAGGTTTATGGGACGACATCGACTCAGAGAGATAAGGTTTCGACACAGATAGCAACTACGACTAAATTAACAAAGCATTAATATATCATACAATGGCAATAATAAAATGCCCGGAGTGCGGGCGACAAATCAGCGACAAGGCTCCTTTCTGCCCCAATTGCGGTGTGCAGATTGCAGGGAAAATCATCAAGTGCCCTCAGTGTGGCGAGGTGTATTTCCGTGACCAGGAGATGTGCCCCATCTGCAATCATCCAACTCCTAAGACTGACATTACTCCTACCAACCAGGTGACTGCAACGCCACAGCAAAGTGCGGAGAACGCTGTTCCACAGTCATCAACCGAACAATCTTCTGGTGCACCATCGGAGACGAATGAAACCGACTGGAGCCAGCCTCCTGTAAGAAAAAGAAAGAACCATGGTCTTGTGGTGCTCATTTGCATCTTCCTGGTTGCTCTTGTAGCGGTATTGTTCTATTTCTACAAACAGGCTGAAAACACCAAGGAACAGGAGTCTTATGAATATGCAATGAAGAGCACGGACCCGACAGTAATGGATTCCTACCTGAGCAACTATCCCAACGCACCTGAGGCACATCGTGACTCGGTTACGGCACGTCTCGAACAAATCAAACAGATGGATACTGACTGGAGCAATGCCGTAGTGAGCGGTTCCAAGGAAGCTCTTCTGGACTATCTTGCCAAACATCCTGATTCGCAGCATCGGATAGAAGCACAATTCAAGATAGACTCTATTGACTGGGAATTTGCCTCTAACCAAAACACGTTGGAAGCAGTACAGAACTATCTTAACAGTCATCCCAACGGTCGCTATATCGAACAAGCCACCACGATGCTGAAGACACTGAAAGCCAAGACTGTGATGCCAGAGGAAAAGTCGAAGGTAACGTCCGTTCTTCGTCGTTTCTTCCAAAATGTCAATTCAAAAAATGGAGGTGGACTCGCCGATTGTGTGACGCCTGTGCTGACCAATTTCCTTGGCAAGTCTGATGCATCGAGAGATGATGTCATTTCTTTCATGAACAAAATCTATAAGGACGACATCACTAATATGAACTGGCGTCTGGGCAGTGATATGAAGATAGACAAGAAAGATATCGGAGATGAGGTCTACGAATATTCCGTTCAGTGCTCAGCAAGTCAGGAAGTGGAACATTCCGACGCTTCTAAAGAAACACTTCATTATAGAATTACAGCAACAGTGTCGCCCGATAACCAGATTTCTGCCATGAAGATGGTGAAAATATTGAATTAACGACATTATAACGCAACGAATAATCCCCGAAAGTCCGGCAAGAAACTTTCGGGGTTTATTGTATCAAGAGAATATACTTGAGAAAGATCTTAACTCTAAAATAGTAACAGCAATGAAACGATGCAATTGGGTGAACCTGGCTAACGAACGATATGTCCGCTATCATGACGAAGAATGGGGGAGAGCGGAGCATGATGACCAAAAACTCTTTGAACTGTTCATTCTTGAGGGATTTCAGGCAGGACTTTCATGGGAATGCGTGCTCAACAAGCGAGATAATTTCCGAAAGGCTTATCGAGGCTTCGATCCGCAAGTAGTGGCAAATTTCACGGACGAGGACGTGAAACGTCTACGAGAAGATAAAAGTATCATTCGAAACCGACTGAAGATTACAGGCAGCATAGTCAATGCACGGTTGTTTCTTGAGTTGCAAAAAGAGTGGGGGAGTTTCGACCGCTATATTTGGCATTTCACCGATGGTCATATTCTTCATGAACCCTACACGCTGCGCACCACCTCTCCACTTTCCGACACAATCTCCAAAGACTTGAAGAAACGGGGCTTCAAGTTTGTAGGCTCTACCATCATTTATAGCTTTCTCCAGGCTATAGGCATCATCAATGCACATGGCCCGGAATGTGAGCTTTCATCTTACGAGAAACTTTGATGAATCTGCGGTAAATTCTTCCTTGAAAATTGTAAGGGGTGTTTCTTGAGTGTTATTGTGCAGAATTAATGTAAGATTGTGCAAATAACCAACTATATGATTTTTATTCTTTCTTCGAGTTGAATGATTTGTGCAAATAAGCTATCTTTGCAACGGTATCAATCATCATTAATAACATGCAATATGAGATTCTGAAACTTGAAGAGCTTTGGGCCAACCGTTACATGATGTCAGCCCCTAAATATGGCTTCTATTTATGTAATGCAGGTCATGCGCGTATTATCGCAGGGCGTCAGACTTACGAACTGGAACGTAACAGTCTGTTCCTGTATGCACCAAATGTCTTCTTTCAAATCTTGGAGCACAGTGATAACTTCGATGGAGTGGTATTGGTGTTCAGTCCTGATGACCTGTCTGCTGTCATTGGTACAGTGCCTGTTCGCGAGCGACTCGTCATACGCAATGCTCCGGTTGTAAAGATAAGTCCCAAACAAGCTGACGAGTTGATGCGACTCATTGAAATGACGCAAGAACAATATGTCGTGCAGGATGGTGACTATAAAGAGGCACTCACCAACATACGTGAGCACTATGTGCAATACTTGTTCTATGCCATTTGCATGAAGTTGTATGAGTATTATTTTCAGAATCCGCCTACGGTAGGCACTGCCCAGAAACGCGACGATAAGTTGTTGAGCGCTTTTCTGATTCAGGTGCTTGAAAACAGGGGCCGTGAGAGATCGATGAATGAATATGCCAGGCAACAAAATCTCTCGCCCTATTATTTCTCCAACATTATCAAGGAGTGCAGTGGCAAGAGCGCACAACAGTGGATTGAAGACATTACCATGACCTTTGCCCGTTATTATCTGAAAAGCACAACGATGACGATGAAGGAGATAGCTGATGAAATGAAGTTTCCCGATCAAAGCACTTTCGGCAGATATTTTAAACAACATGAGGGCATATCGCCCACTCTATATAGAGAGAAATTATCAACAATCAGTAAATAATAGACTTTAAAAATAGATTATGTATAACGTAGTAATGTTTGGCGGCAATGGTTATATAGGCAGGGCCGTTACTGAGAAGTGGTTGAAGTGCGACAAAGAGGCTCGTTTTATCGTAGTGTCTCGTTCGGGTAAAAATCAGCTGGTTGACGAGCGTATCATTAACGTGCAGGCAAATACGGCATCGTACGAGTCGGTGTCATCTGTGATGCCGGAAAAGATAGACTACATCGTTGATTTCGTAGGCCGTCCCGAGAGTGATCCGGAAAAATTCAGGGAAGTGAATGATGCACCCGCTGATGTCATGCTGCGAATCGCCCAGGAGAAGAAGGTGAAGGCAATGGGCATGATAGGCGGCATATTGGGTCCCAAGAGTTTCGTTCAAGGTAAGCAGAGAATCATCGCTCGACTGAAGGCAAGTGGCATCCGCACCGAGTATGTCAATCCTACGCTTGTCTATGGCAACGGACGGAGCGATTCCATGTCGAAGATGGTGCCTCTGTTGAAGTTCTTCGGCATTTTCTCCAAGAAAATGAAGCCCGTGACCGTCAACGAGGTAGCTGAGGAATTGGTCGACAAGCTCATAGACAATAAATAAGACCAAGTCTTGACGATGTCAAAAGCAAGTTGGTCGCCGTAGGGAGTTGACGGAATCCATAAACTCTGACAATAAATATCATCAACTATTATGCAAGACAACAACCTACCTAACAAGTTGTTCGGAAGCGAAACAGACGTGACTGGACTTCAGAATGAATATCAGGATGAGGACATCATCTTGATAGAAAATGCCAGGTGGGTCTATGGGCGGCAAACTATAAGAGCAAGATTCAACTTCTTCGTGTTGTGTTATGAAGGATCACTATCGTTGACTGTTAATGACATCCCGTTAGAACTAAGTCACTCTACTTTGTTGCGTTGTCCTGCCGGGGCTGTAGTATCCGTTTCAGTCGCATCAGACGATTTCAAATATATGGCGCTTGCCATTACCACATCTGCCTTACAGTCATATTTGAGAGCCAATATCAATATCTGGAATCTGGTCATTTATAAAAATAAGATATACACGATGGTAATTA
>JBMNUW010000008.1:0-40697 GCA_050946475.1 Prevotella sp. | reverse complement strand
TGTAAAATATAGATCTGATGATATGTTTGCTCGCGTTTGTATTGATGCACTTTTTAGATAAAATCCTTCTTTGGCATTTTCGCTGCTACTCTCATTAGACAAAACATCTGCAGTCTCGTCGGAACAAGCAACGAAAAATGGAAATGCCAACAAAGATAACAGTGATAGAACTGAAAACTTTTTCATGGTGAGTTTATTTAAATGAGTAGAACGAAAATGAAATTACTCCTCCGTATCCGTATAAGAATTAAAAGTTAAATCTTGCTCGGGTCCCATATCTTCAAAAAAGCTTTCTTTGGCACCATTTGTAATTTGCCCCGGTGTTGAAGGCTTTCCATTCGATCCAGCCAAGATAGCCGTAGTCTCCACCTCAATGCGTTTAGCTGAGGGTGGACAATAATTTCTCTTCTTGCCGCAACCTGCTGTCACGTCAACTGTTTGAAAAGTACCTGAACGTGCCACCTGAGTTAGGGTGGACTTGAAACAATTCTCTACATTCATTAGTTTATTCTTTGTATTACGCTTAATCTTATATAAGTCCATCGAAGACTTAACGTCCAAAAAATTAAAAGCCAGTTCTTTGTATCATCCCCAAAAGGGCGCAATAAGCAATCTCAGCTCATCTTCTTGTATTACCTCAAAGACACGGCTAGTTGTAGTTCTCTCTGACTATCTCAAAAATGAACGGTCTTCTTTATTTATTCTTTAGTTATCTTTGTTTACCCCTATTAAAGACGGTCGCATTCTTTATATAGCGATCATGAATAACGGTCTATTTATTGTATTATTATCTCTAAAAGGACAATGTCTGACCCTATTTACGAGTCTTTTGAGCTTTTGTACTTGTCTAGTATTATCACCGGCAAAGTTACGAACAATACGCATAGCCGACAATTCAATTCGCGACCTTTTTTAATCAAAATGCGCAGTTTTTTAGCTTGTTTATCAGCAGTTTATCTATTTCAGACAGACACATATCATTTTCGGACATAAGCAAGCTTTAAAACGCGACCTAAGTCAACAATGGAACGACCTGTGCCTACTGTACTTTTTGCTATATAACATTTCATCATCTGAATCTCATACAAAGGAATATCGGCTAATTATAGAGCAAGTCAGATTTGAGTTAAAGGGATGAGTTAGGTACATGGACAAGTTCTCTGAATGTTTACCTTATATTGCAAGAGACTTAGGATATGGAAAAAACATTCAAGACGAAAAAGGAAAAAACTACGCATCAAATTCCTTTACGATACTTGAAGACATGTACTATTTATAACCTACAAATTAGGTTACAAGGAGGGGACTAAATGCAAAAAGGCAGCTACCATAACGGAAGCTGCCTTGCATTTATATAATATATTGTCTATGAACTAATATTAAAGATACTTTCTATACTATCTCAATTCATCGGACGGGAATTATCGTCCGTCCACAACCATGCGGCAGCCATTGCTGCCAACATGACACAAACTGTAGTTGTACTCATTTTTAATCCTCCCTATTACATTTAAACTTACTAACGCAACACGCCTTCATTTCAAGAAACATACCTGCATGCTTAGTACGCGACTCAACTTTGAAGGCCTTTCCAAATTTAATTGTTGCCCGTTTTAATTAATCGGACAGCATGTCAAGACCGGTCTCTCGCTGTCTCTGTAGCAGATGCCTCACGGCACCATCTTTCACTTGATCTTCTATCTTTCTCTCTAACTAATTTGATTCAGACTTAAGCCTGGTTACCTGAAATCTTTACCTTTTCCAAAACTAACCTATGTATATCCTTTCTCAATCTTCTTCCCTTTAAATCTTTAATCCTCCTCTCAATAGGAATGACAGAAGAGCAAATCATTTAAATTTCAAAATTTCTATGCTTCTCAGGCATGAAGGAAATCGACCTCCTGCCATCATCACTTCAGTCGTCATGTCAAAAGGGTTGGAAATCCTAACGCTAATTCTTTCCCTTAAGACGGTGCAAAGATAGAACGAAAATCCTTTTCGAGCAAGACCTTAACCGTCGTTTTATTCTAAAAATGCGTTATTATTGACTTAAATCAATTAATTGTGTACGCACACATCATTGATAAACAAATAAGGCAGACCTTCACCCGATGGAGAAAGTCTGCCTTAACTTATTAATTATAAACGAATTATCTACTCAGATTCACTGTCGCCAAGTACTATCCAATGTTTTTTGGCCCTAAAATCAGGCACCTCCGTTCCCGCACGATAGTAGGACACGAGGATAATATTGAAGCGCAAAACCGAATAGCCGGGTATGGAACTAGAACCATCCTCACCATAAGCCAACGTCCACGGAATATAAACATCCCACTGGTCTCCTATATGCATATGCTGCAGTGCTGTGGCGAAACCGTCAACCAGATTGCTCACCAGGAACTGAGCTGGAGCCGAAGTAGAAATATCATAATCAGTTGAAGAATAGCTACTGTCGAACACATAGCCTGAAGGATAGGATACAGAGGGCAGCAATTGACCATAATAATGACAGCGCACAGAATCCGTATAAAGGGGTGAACCGGAACCTGTACCTTCATTGAGCACGTGCACGATGATATATTGTGTATTATCCGTAATGCTGTTTGTGCTGTCGGGTATATAACTCCAGTTCTTAATAATCTTCCATGTGGAGTCACCATTTGCAATATTACTGCTTGTCGCAGTGAAGAGAGAATCCCAATATTGCTGGTTGGTCTGCTGCCAGTTGACATATTCTTCCACCTCGTTATCCTCCTCAGAGCAAGACGCCAACAGAAAGGGCATTAGCAACAACAGAGGCAAAATCATCCGGAAAATCGTCCCGAATATATTATCGTGCTTTCTTGTCATGTATGTTAGTTTATGATGTGAGAGACTTTACCGTGAACGAAAGTACACGGGTTCGCCGATGGGGTTTAAAAGTCCTTTATCTCGTTGCCCAGTTTCTTGAGCAGTGAGGTAATGCTCACGCGATCCTCAATAATGGAACGCAGATTGTCAATGTCCACGCGCTCCTGCTCCATGGTATCACGGAAACGGATGGTAACTTTATGATCCTTGGGCGTGTCGTGGTCCACAGTGACGCAGAATGGAGTACCGATGGCGTCTTGACGACGATAACGCTTGCCGATAGAGTCCTTCGGGTCGCCATAGTGCGTGTTGAAATGGAATTTCAAGTCGTCCACAATCTTGTGAGCAATTTCGGGCAGTCCGTCTTTCTTGTCAAGTGGGAACACTGCACACTTTACAGGAGCCAGTGCCTCAGGAAGTTTCAGCACTACGCGACTCTCACCATTGGGAAGCTGCTCCTCGGTGTAGCTGTGGCACATCACGCTGAGGAACATACGGTCTACGCCGATAGAGGTCTCCACGTCGTACGGCGTGTAGCTCTCCTTGGTATCGGGATCGAAATACTTAATGCTGCGACCACTGAACTTCTCATGCTGAGAGAGGTCGAAGTCTGTACGAGAGTGAATGCCTTCCACCTCTTTGAAACCGAAAGGCATGAGGAACTCGATATCTGTGGCGGCATTGGCATAGTGAGCCAGTTTCTCATGGTCATGGAAACGGTAATTCTCGTTACCCATGCCCAATGTCTCGTGCCAAGCCAGACGTACTTTCTTCCAGTACTCGAACCATTTCATCTCAGTACCGGGCTGGCAGAAGAACTGCATCTCCATCTGTTCAAACTCACGCATACGGAAGACGAACTGACGAGCTACAATTTCATTGCGGAAAGCCTTACCAATCTGAGCGATACCGAAAGGCAACTTCATGCGACCGGTCTTCTGCACATTGAGATAATTCACGAAAATGCCCTGGGCTGTCTCCGGACGCAGATAAATCTTGTTGGTAGCCTCTGCGGTAGAGCCGACTTCGGTAGAGAACATCAAGTTGAACTGACGCACATCGGTCCAGTTCTTCGTACCGCTGATAGGGTCAACGATGCCCTCGTCAAGGATAATCTGCTTGAGCTCAGCCAAATCGGGACCCTGCATAGCGGCGGTATAACGGGCATGAAGTGCATCGCGCTTCTTCTGATGCTCGATTACGCGAGGATTGGTCTCACGGAACTTCTTCTCATCGAAGGCATCGCCGAACTTCTTGCGAGCTTTGGCCACTTCTTTTTCTATCTTCTCATCGTACTTGGCAATCTGGTCCTCAATGAGGTTGTCGGCGCGATAGCGCTTCTTCGAATCACGGTTGTCAATGAGAGGGTCGTTGAAAGCATCAACGTGACCACTGGCCTTCCACACGGTGGGGTGCATGAAGATGGAGGCATCTATACCAACAATGTTCTCATGGAGCAGTACCATGGACTGCCACCAGTATTGCTTGATGTTATTTTTTAGTTCAACACCGTTCTGACCATAGTCATAGACGGCAGCCAAACCATCGTAAATCTCAGAGCTTGGGAAGACGAAGCCATACTCTTTGCAGTGGCTCACAATCTTCTTGAAAACGTCATCTTGTGCCATAATGAAATATAAATTTGCTAATGTGTTTGCAAAGTTACTGCTTTTTATTCAGTTTTTCCTTCCTTAATGCGTTAAATATAAGAAATTTTCCTATTCAATGAACAACAACGGGTCAGGCCCCGAGATACCGGCATCCAAGAAGCTGATGGAATCCGCCTGACAGCAACAAAAAAAGCTTCCCGAAAGGGAAGCCTTTTATGAAATATAAATACGTACTTTCGATTAGAACTCTGCACTCTTCGGTGTTCTCGGGAAAGGAATCACGTCACGGATGTTCTGCATTCCTGTCACAAAGAGTATGAGACGCTCGAAGCCCAGTCCGAAACCAGCATGAGGGCAGGAACCGTATTTGCGGGTATCAAGATACCAGTTATAGAGAGATATATCCATGTGACGCTCCTTCATCTCGGCGATGAGCTTGTCATAATTTTCCTCACGGACACTGCCGCCGATAATCTCACCGATACGCGGGAAGAGCACATCAGTACCCTGCATGGTCTTGTTGTCATCGTTTTTCTTCATGTAGAAGGCTTTAATCTCCTTCGGATAGTCAGTCAAGATGACAGGACGCTTGAAGTGATGTTCCACGAGGAAGCGCTCATGCTCAGAAGCAAGATCCATCCCCCACCCTGTTACAGGGAATTCGAACTTGTAACCTTTCTGCTGGGCATCCTCCAGAATTTTAATGCCTTCGGTATAGGGAAGACGAACAAAATTCTCTTTCACTACACTCTCCAAGGTCTCGATAAGCGTCTTGTCTATCATCTTGTTGAGGAAAGCGAGGTCGTCCTGGCAATGCTCCAGTGCCCATGTCACACAGTACTTAATGAAATCTTCCTCAAGATCCATCAGCTCGTCCTTGTCCATGAAAGCCACCTCAGGCTCTATCATCCAGAACTCAGCGAGATGACGTGGGGTATTGGAGTTCTCGGCACGGAAAGTCGGGCCGAAAGTATAGATAGCACCCAGAGCCGTTGCTCCCAGTTCGCCCTCAAGCTGTCCGCTCACAGTAAGATTGGCCTTACGACCGAAGAAGTCCTTCGAGTAGTCCACCTCACCACTCTTTGCCACGCGGTCAAGGTCAAGAGTTGTCACCTGGAACATCTCTCCTGCACCTTCTGCATCACTGGCTGTGATAAGTGGTGTATTGAAGTAGTAGAAACCATGGTCATGAAAGTACTTGTGAATAGCGATGGCCATATTGTGGCGAATACGCATCACGGCTCCGAAGGTGTTGGTGCGCAGACGCAAATGTGCATACTGCCGCATATATTCGAAGCTCTGACCTTTTTTCTGCATGGGATAATCGTTAGGACAGAGACCGTAAATCTCCAGGCTCTTGCATTGGATTTCCACACTCTGACCCTTGCCCTGGCTTTCCACGAGCGTACCCGTGACAGCTATGCAGGCACCGGTTGTAATCTGCTTCAGATTATTCTCGTCGACCGACGATGGATCGACTACAACCTGAATGTTGTTTATAGTAGAACCATCGTTGACGGCAATAAAGTCTACAGCCTTGCTGCTACGGTGAGTTCTCACCCAGCCTTTTACAAGGATTTCCTTTCCGAAGTCGGTTGACTTCAGGGCATCAACAACTTTTGTTCTTTTCATTGAATGTTATTATTTATATTTTTAATCGGTCTTTTATGAGATAGGGGCCATAGAAAACTATAGAGCTCTTGTTCTTATAGAATCTATAGAGATAATAAAACTATAGAAATCAATGATAACTATAGCTATAATTCCTATAGAGGCTCTAAAAACAAGACCAATGGGAAAGCCCGGAAGCCATCCCATTGGTCTCATAGTCATAATCATTCGAAAGCACCCATGCGAAGCATTTCCACTTCCTTCTCGGTGAGGAAACGCCAGTCGCCACGGCGCAAGTTCTTTTTGGTAAGTCCCGCGAACTGCACACGGTCCAGTTTTACCACCCGGTAGCCCAGGCTTTCAAAGATACGACGCACAATGCGGTTCTTGCCGCTGTGAATCTCAATGCCCACCTGGCTCTTGTCCTTATCGTCGGCATACTCAATGGCATCGGCATGCACCTCTCCGTCCTCGAGCTCAATACCGTCGGCAATCTTCTGCAGGTCGGCTTCTGAAACGTTCTTGTCGAGGAACACGTGATACACCTTCTTCTTCAGGAATTTAGGATGAGTGAGCTTAGAAGCCAAATCACCGTCATTGGTAAGAAGCAGTACACCGGTAGTATTACGGTCCAGACGTCCCACAGGATAGATGCGCTCGGGGCAAGCATCCTTTACGAGGTCCATCACTGTCTTACGCTGCTGGGGATCATCGCTCGTTGTAACATAATCCTTGGGCTTATTGAGCAGTACATAAACTTTTTTCTCCAAGGTAACGGGCTGATCGTGGAATTTCACCTCATCACTACGAAGCACCTTCGTACCGAGCTCTGTGACTACGTTACCGTTTACAGACACGACACCTGCCTGGATGAATTCATCGGCCTCGCGACGAGAACAAACACCGGCATTGGCCAGGAATTTGTTCAAACGAATAGGCTGCGTCGGGTCGATATTTTCCTCCTTATATTCAATGCGCTTCTTCATGCTATATTTAGCATTCGGGTCATAGCCGGGACGCTGCTGATTGTAACGGTTATAACCACCCTGCTGGCGGTTGTAACCGCCCTGCTGATAGCCATAGCCGCCCTGCTGACGTCCATAACCGCCCTGCTGACGCTGGTAGCCGCCTTGCTGACGGGGCTGGTAACCGCCTTGCTGACGTCCATAACCACCCTGCTGACGGGGCTGGTAGCCACCCTGCTGACGACCATAACCACCCTGCTGACGGGGCTGGTAGCCACCCTGCTGACGACCATAACCACCCTGCTGACGGGGCTGGTAGCCGCCCTGCTGACGTCCATAACCACCCTGCTGACGGGGCTGGTAGCCGCCCTGCTGACGTCCATAACCACCCTGACGCTGGTAGCCACCCTGCTGACGAGACTGATAACCACCCTGACGCTGGTAGCCGCTGTGTGACTGATAACCGCTATGGGGCTGATCGTTACCCTGAAGTCCGGCACCGAAGCCCTCGGGACGGAAGCCCGTTTCTTCCTGGTTAGATCGCTTGTCGGAAGAATAAGCGCGTTGTGTGTGAATACGGGGGCGCTGCGTTCTGCCGCCCTGCGCCCGATAATCTCTCTGATAGTTTGCTGGGGTGTTGTAACCTTCGCCTTGACTCTCGGTCTTGCTCTCTTGTGTTTCCAGAGGCTTGTTTTCTAATTCTTCTGCCATAATTGTGACACTTTACTGTAAATATTGGCCTCTCGGCCAAGTGAATAAACTAAGTTCGGTGAATTTGCCACTCCTCCGTTGAATTATTTATGGGAGCGTATGTGTTGTTGTAAGGCTTTCGAGAATGATTCTATTCTTATTCTACCCGTCATCCTCGGAAGAGGGCATCTCCATCGTTTAATGAAAATCCTGTATATGAATTATTAAATTCCTGTATAGTTATGTGGAGTGATAGCCAAAAGTTCATTCTTCACCTCATCGCTGACATTAAGTCCGTGTATGAATTCATGAATGGCCTCTTTCGTAATGGTGTGATTGGTCCTTGTCAATGCCTTGAGAGCCTCATAAGGATGAGGATAAGCCTCGCGACGAAGAATGGTCTGAATAGCTTCTGCCACCACAGCCCAGGTATTGTCCAGGTCTTCGTTGATTTTAGCTTCGTTGAGAATAAGCTTGCGCAGACCTTTGAGCGTACTCTGAATGGCAATGATACTGTGCCCGAGGGGCACACCAACATTGCGGAGCACGGTGGAATCAGTAAGGTCGCGCTGCAGGCGGCTGACCGGTAATTTTTGAGCGAGGAACTGGAGAATGGCATTGGCGATACCAAGGTTACCCTCACTGTTCTCATAGTCGATGGGGTTCACCTTGTGCGGCATGGCGCTCGAACCTACCTCTCCGGCCTTTATCTTCTGTTTGAAATACTCCATGGAGATATACATCCAGAAGTCACGGTCCAAATCAAGAATGATGGTATTGATACGACGAATACCATCAAAGATTGCACCGAGAAAGTCGTAATTGGAAATCTGAGTAGTCCACTGCTCACGTTCCAATCCGAGTTTTTCACTGACAAACTTATTGGCAAAGGCCCGCCAGTCATAGTTAGGATATGCCACATGATGGGCATTGAAGTTTCCTGTGGCACCACCGAACTTAGCGGTAATCTTCGTTGCCTTCAAGGCATTGAGCTGTTCCGTAAGTCGATAGACATAGACCATTATCTCCTTGCCTAAACGCGTTGGAGATGCAGGCTGTCCATGAGTTCTTGCCAGCATGGGTACGTCTTTCCATTCATCAGCATACTGCTGAAGTTGGGCGATTAATTCCTCCACCTGTGGATAATAGACATCGTGCAGCGCTTCTTTCAAAGAAAGAGGCACACTGGTGTTATTAATGTCTTGTGAAGTAAGACCAAAATGCACGAACTCCTTATAAGCATCTAATCCGCCAATCTTGTCGAACTCTTCCTTAATAAAGTATTCAACTGCCTTAACGTCATGATTGGTTACCTTTTCGATTTCCTTCACGCGACGAGCGCTTTTTTCATCGAAGAGGCGATAAATGTCCCTCAGGGCTTCAAACTTTCCATGATCAATACTTGCCAGCTGGGGAAGCGGCAGTTCACAAAGAGTAATGAAATAATCTATCTCTACGCGGACGCGATAACGTATCAAAGCGTATTCGGAGAAATAGTTGGCCAAAGCCTTTGTTTTTTCTCTGTAGCGACCGTCTATTGGGGAGATGGCTGTCAGACTATCAAGTTCCATATTATTTATCAGAAATTTCTGTTTGCAAATTTAATGATTAAATTCCATTTGACTACCAAAAGAAATGATAATAATCTATAAATCGTTATTGAGCCATGAAATTATTAGTTTAGTCAACGAAATGTGTTTCCTCAAAGAAAGAAATGGGAATTTATTAGAAAAGACCATTGCTTTCGGGTGGGCGTTGGCAGATTCGAACTGCCGACCCCCTGCCTGTCAGGCAGATACTCTAAACCAGCTGAGCTAAACGCCCCCAGAAAAGAAAGCGGTGCAAAGGTAAGGATAATTCCTTGTCCATGCAAGAGAGTCTCTCCTTTTTATAATCTTTTAAGAAGGCAGTTCTGCGGTCAACAGAAGAGAAGCCCAAGTTCAATTCCGTTGAACCCTGTTCATCCCATTTAATAGCTTGCTATTGTGAGCAGCCACCTTAGAGGCTCGAACTACGAAATCGGCTCTCAGAGTTCATTGGCTACGAAACCCATAAAGCCTATAAACAAAAAAAATCCCCGCAGCTCCGAAGAACCACGGGGAAACACCCCTTGTGGGCGTTGACGGATTCGAACCGCCGACCCTCTGCTTGTAAGGCAGATGCTCTAAACCAACTGAGCTAAACGCCCTTTCTTGTTTGCGGTTGCAAAGGTACGGATTTTCTCTTATTCCACCAAAACTTTTCTCGATTATTTTTCATTTTCATTCATTTTTTACGTCAAAAGCTTATTTAAGCTGATAGGTGTCAATTGCATTTCAAGTCAATAATTACCTGATACAGAAAGCAATAGACATCAAACAAGAGAATACTGATAAATTCCGGCAAACAGAGCCTGCTTCCGTGCTACTTTTAGCGACAAAACAAGTTAGACCGATTTTTAAACAAAGAAAAACAAACGAAAAAAAGGAGCCTGCAACATTGCAGGCTCCTTTTCTATATTTAAAACGTTGTTCTGTCTTACTCAGCAACCTTCACAGTAGCACGACGGTTGAAGGATACAGGAGAGAGCTCGTCAACACCACCCTTACCAACGGTATTGATGTTGCTGCGGTCTACACCCATCTTCACGAGTTCGTCAGCTACGGTAGCTGCACGGCCCTCAGAGAGCTTCTGGTTGTACTCAGCAGTACCAGTAGCGCTGTCGGCATAACCGGTGACATCCAGCTTGCAGTTGTTCTCCTTAGCGTACTTAGCAAGAGCCTCAACATTTACGAGGTCCTTCTGAGAAGCGATATTCGTCTTGTTGATGTTGAAGAACACAGATACAGGAGTTGTAACGAACTCTTTCACTGCCTTGTCCTCAGCGGGCTTCTGGTTAGCCAGCAGGTTCTTCAGACGAGCGTTCTCAGCATTAGCATCGTTGAGCTGTGCGTTGAGGGCATCGATCTGCGACTGAGAAAGAGCCTTGATTGCATCAACATCGGGCACCTTCTCCCATGTAGCCTTGCCCAGGTTGAAGTTCAGACCGAGTTCAGCATAAAGGTCGTTGTCATGAGTTTCCCAACCGCGGTTGCCATCGGTACCTTCATAACCATCGATATCGTTCTCCAAGCGGTTCCAGCCACCTTCGAGATAGATGCTCACATGCTTGCTCAGACGCCACTGAGACTGGATACCGGCACTCAAGTCCATAGCATAGAGGTTGTGAGTCATTGAACGGCCGATACCGCCACCGGCGAATACGATGAAGTTCCAAACACGAGTAGGATTGTAACCGCAGAACAGGTTGCTCAGGTTGAACATGATATGCTCATTGAGAATCCAGTACTTGTTGAAGTTACCATAATTATCCTCATCTGTCACGGACTTACCCCAGATGCCCTGCAACTTGGTACGAAGACCGAGACCGGGAGTGAACCACTTACCAATAGCAATAGATGCTGCGGGTTCAGAACGGAACTTCTTGAAGGGGCTCTTGTCAAAACCATTGCCATGCTCCTCACCAGAATACCAAGCATTCCACTCAGCACCGGCCTGAATAAACCAGTTGCTCCAGAATGAATTAGTGGCTACACTGTACTTCTGAACAGGATCTGTCTCAGTATCCTGTGCGAAGCCGCCGGCTGCTACGCCTGCGAAAGCTAACGCTAACAATAACTTTTTCATAATCTTCTATTATTTAACATTCAAATTCTTCTATATCTATCTATATTATCTATATTTCATTGTTGAATTACAGACACTACCCCCCTATTCGCCTGCAAAGATAGTAATTATTTCTTTACATGACACCTTTTTGGAACAAAAATTTTCAAATTTTTAAAAAATTCCTTCTTTAAGCACCATTTTTGCTATCTTAGAAGTATAAAGTATACGAAAAAACACCCACGACACGATAACTTTTTGCCATTATAGACTATGTATTCTACAGGGTTCCTTCAATTCAATTGAGCAACTATCGAGAGCTGTACTTCTCAGCCCAGCATCTGTTCTATCTGCGTCTGTTTCAGGATGCATAGAATGGTCTTGCCATTGGGTGTATAGTTGGTGTTGCTGCAACTGAAGAGCTTATTGATGATATCTTCCATTTCCTTGTTGTCCAATACCTGCCCATAGGGTACAGCAGCTGCCTGGGCCAGACGGAGAGCCATTCTGTCATTGAACTCCTGCATTACAGAACCATCTTCATGTTCTGGCGAAGAAAGAATTTCATGGAGCAAATGTGGTACGTCCACTCCCTCAAGTCCTTCGGGAATGGCATTCACGGCATAAGTATCTCCGCCTAGAGGAGTTAGTTCAAAGCCTGCATCAAGCACCTTCTGTTCCACCTGTTTGTATGTCAGTTCTTCCTGTCGGTCGAGATGAATTGAATGGGGAAAGAGTATCTTCTGCGAATGCATTTTCCGGGCATTCATCTGTCGCTGATATTGTTCAAAAAGAATACGGACATGGGCCCGATGCTGGTCCACAATCATCAAGCCGGACTTTACAGCCGTCATGATGTATTTACCCTTATATTGATAATGTACAGGCGACTTTTCTTCTAAGGGACTTTCCTCGACTGGCTTTTCCGGAAACAGCTCTTCTTGTTGGGAATTGTTTTTGCGCAGACCCTGGTAAAGTTGTTCCCACTGGCGCACCTGTTCTGCCTTATGATAATCCTGTTCCATGTGCCCCATCCTGCTGACATATCCTCCCCCAGCAGGAATTGCACCGTCCGGACGCATTCCGGAGCCGGAAATTCCTCCTGAAAAATCATCCGTCTGCGCAGTACTTTTCGATGGAAATTCCGGTGTATAATCCGGAGAAGCCATACCGGCAGGAGCCTGTGCCTGTTGTTTAAAGGGGTTGTAATCGGGATTTAGATCGAAATGAGGCATCTCCGAAGAATTATTGGGGTCAAAGACGGGAATATCCGGTTTGCCTTCCGTGTCGAAATCGAGAGTGGATACATCGTTGAACATACCCAGCGCATCTTTCACCGTAGCGGCGAGAATTTGCCAGATTTCTTTCTCGTTCTCAAATTTTATCTCGGTTTTGGTAGGATGGATATTCACATCAACATCCTTCGGATCTACAGTGAAATAGATAAAATAAGGAATCTGGTCGTTAGGTGCAATCAGCCGTTCGTAAGGCACCATCACTGCTTTATGAAAATAGGGATGACGCATGTATCGGCCGTTGACAAAGAAATACTGACGGGCTCCTTTCTTGCGAGCCGCTTCGGGTTTACCCACAAATCCGAGTATGGAACACACAGATGTCTCTATCTTCACAGGAAGGAGCGTAGGATTGATGCGCATGCCAAAGATGTCGCAAATACGCTGCCGCAACCCGCACGCATGAAGGTTATACATCTCCGTACCATTGCTGTGCAAGGTAAAGTTTATCTGGGGATAGACCAGTGCTATTCGCTGAAAAGCCGCAATAATGTTATTGAGCTCTGTATTGTTCGACTTGAGGAATTTTCGCCGGGCGGGAACATTGTAAAAAAGATTCTCTATGAGAAAATTGGAGCCTACCGGACAGGCACATGGTTCCTGGCCTGTTACTTTCGAACCGGCGATAGAGAGATGGGTGCCCACTTCATCGTCTTGAGTACGTGTCTTGAGTTCCACCTGTGCCACGGCAGCAATTGAGGCCAGGGCTTCACCACGGAAACCCATTGTATGGAGCGCGAAAAGGTCATCGGCCTGTCGAATCTTCGATGTTGCATGTCGTTCGAAAGACAGACGAGCGTCAGTCTCGCTCATTCCCTTGCCGTCGTCAATTACCTGAATGGAGGTGCGTCCTGCGTCAACCACCAGCACATTAATAGTCTTGGCCCCGGCGTCCACCGAATTCTCCACCAATTCCTTGACAACGGAAGCGGGGCGTTGTATCACCTCGCCAGCTGCAATCTGATTGGCCACGGAATCAGGCAAAAGTTGTATGATGTCGCTCATTTCAAAACTCCTTTCTTTGTTGTTCTTAAATCTCGATATCCATGACATTCCAATCGTCATGACATCTTCTACACCGATACCTCAATCTAACTGCTCCTATATATATAATGTGTAGCAGTCAAAGCTGTCATTTCTTCATAACATGAAATGACCTAATTATATAGTTAGGTGTCATTTCACAAAATTCAAGAGAAGGAATCATCCATGCCACCCGAAAAGATTCTATTTAAGAATGAATCAAGAACCAGCCTATAGCTAGAAGCACTACTATCAAAAGCAACAAGAAGCCATTGCTCGCCCATAACACACCATTGTGTTTCCGTCGATGCTCTGTCTGGAAATTGATGCGACGCTCCCTGTTCTGCTTTCCCTCACTGAGTTCACGAAGACGAATTCGACGAACATCGCGTGACGGAAGCTCAAGATGAAAGCGGCGTGGCTTTGAAGATGGTTTCAATAATCCCATGCTTATATTCCGTTCTTAGGTGCTATATATCGATTTCGGCTGATTAATCTGCGGCTTTGCTTGTAGCTTTCCCGGATTCTGCTTCAGAAGCAGTTCCTGCTTTTTGTTCTGAACCGTTCGAAGCTTTTGTCTCGACAGTTTTATCAGCACCACTGGCACCTGCATTTCCTTCTGTTCCAGATGGCTTTGGTCTGCGACCTATCTGCTGCAACGGCGCACTGTGTCGCTTGATATGCTTAATTTCCGTACCGGAGGTCTTTCCTCGCCAATTGAACACATCATCCTTGTTCTTAGGACGAATATAGTCAAACCAGACGAACACATCAAGTTTCTCCTTACCAGGAGGAATCTGCGTCATTGGATAGAGCGTCACATTGACCTTAGGCGTCCACATACGTTGAAGTTTTCGTTCGGGAGAGATAAACATACGCATGGTGTCAGTTTCGAGATAGTTCAGTCCGATGAGGGAGCTGTCCTTGTCGTCTACGGGGTAATAGATGGAGCGCACGTTACCAACGGCCTCAGTTTTGCGCACCTTACCGTCGATGAAATATGCGAACATGTTCTTCGACGAAATCTGATTGTAGTGGACACTGTCGGGCATAATCTCTATGGAGAGAGCCTGACTGAGCACCTGAGCCTCGCGGAGGGTGGAGTCATTGGAATAGCACTTGATGACTTCGCCTACGAGTTGACGTCCGTCGCTCCAGACGATGGGGTCATGGTACATTGTCATGCTGGAGTCGCGCGAATTGCCTACAAGTGAATCGCATACGGCTTGTGCATCCACGCGAAAAGCCCGCACCTTTGGATAGCAATGTACCTTACGATAGACGGAATCAGTATTGATGTAGAAAGTCTCTATGCGCATGGTATCGGAATGCAAATAGAGAGTATCCTTCTGAGAATAGTCCATCATCAACGGACGCCGTGTAGCAAAGCCCTTCCCCGTCTTCTCGTTGTAAACCACATAGCCGCAATGTAGTTCATTTTTGTGGCGCTTATCCACGAAGACTACATTTCCGACTCCCCTGTGGCGACCCGACTTGCTATTATAATATAATGTATCACCAGTGATGACTTTCTCCTGATCTTCCACTGTTGACCGACCGAAAAGTTCTGCCTGATCATTGCCCGTATAGAAGAAAGCATCCTCGGTGAGCACCTTTCCCGACTTACCCGTGATAACGGAAGGTCCGGTCTTGCCAGTACCGTGGTTGGGAGTATATTTTCCAACGACATGCGCACGACGCGAACGACTGTCATAGTAGAGTGTATCGGTGGAGACATGATTGTCGGGTGTACGCAACTGTACATCGTAGTAGAACACAGCCTGCTTGGTTTCAGTGTTGTATTCGCCCCAGTCGGAACTCAGTTTTGTCTTTCCGTCTATCAGTCTGCCGCCACGAAAGAAGTAGGCATTATTATAGAGACGGTCAAAATTCAAGCTGTCGGTATAGAGCGTTTGCCGACGATGGCGCAGCACCACGTTCTGACGTGCTTCCATCATCTGACTTCCGCCGTCATACCAGGCGCGGTCACAGGTAAGCGAAAGAGTATCGCCCTGCCTGAAGCGCACATGACCAAAAGCACGCACGGAATTACTTGCCTGATAGAAATAGGCACTGTCGCAGGTCAGCCGAGCCCCCTGGTGACGGAAAGACACACGTCCCTTCACAATCTGTGCATCGGGATTGGGACCATAGATGTCGTAACTTAGTTGATCGGCATGCACGAGATAGACTCGGCTGTCCTTAACCCGTTTATGACGCTTACGGGGAGCCGCCATCATGGAGAGCAGTCCTATGACAAAGAAGCATAGAACCGTCATTAAGACGACTCTATGCCCATTGTTCCCAGCGTTGTATCGTGATTTGAAAATCATCTGACCCATCCTTCGTATTCGAAATTACAATCTTTATAGCGGTCGGACATCCTCACGTAGGTGTGCTTGATTTTATCCACCACCCAGTCATGAAGGGTCTGGGCTTTCTCCCTTGCCAGCACCACGTCCTTCATCACCTGGTAATCCCCGGTAATAGTAGCACGGTGACCGGGTGTTCTCTCCTTCAGTTTGATGATGGCCACCACTGTCTTTCCTCTGCTGTTCACCATTTCGAATGGCTTGGAAATCTCGCCCACTTTCATGGTGTCCACCACTCGGGCCACTTCTGTAGGCAAATCTTTCATCTGGAAATGCGGCGAAATACCCTCGGCGGAGTTGTTGGTCATCAGACCTTTGTTGTTTTTTGTATCCTTATCGTCGGATAGGAAAGTGGCTGCATCCTCAAAAGTGAACTTGTTGGCCCGGAGGTCCGTGGCAATGGAATCGAGCTGCAGTTTGGCTTTCTCCAGAGCTTCGGCAGACACCTTGGGCTTGAGCAGAATATGACGCACCTTGATTCGGTCGCCTCTCTTGTCAATGAGCTGAATGATATGATAACCAAACTCCGATTCTACAATTTTCGAAATTTTCTTCGGGTCGGTCAAGTTGAAAGCTACATTAGCGAAGGCGGGATCAAGCAATCCGCGTCCGACGTAGTCCATCTCGCCGCCTTGACGAGCAGAACCCGGGTCTTCGGAATAAAGACGGGCAAGTGTGGCAAAACTCGTTTCGCCTTTGTTCACACGGTCCGTGAAATCGCGCAACTCGTTCTTCACACGATTGATTTCCTCCTGACTAATTTTCGGACTGCGCACAAGAATCTGTACCTCTACCTCATCGGGGACGTATGGCAGACTGTCGGCAGGCAGTTTGCGAAAGTAATCGCGCACCAAAGCCGGAGTCACCTTCACATCTTTTACAAGTTCCTCTTTTTCCTTTTGGATGAGGAGCTGGTTACGGAATTCATCGTGCATTTCAGCACGCATTTCCTTGACACTCTGCTTGCGATATTCCTCAAGTTTCTCCTGGGAACCTGCAATGGCTATCCAGTGATTGATTTGCTGGTCGACACCGTTGACCACCTCCGACTCTGTCACTTCCACAGAGTCGAGCCGAGCCTGATGGAGGAAAAGCTTCTGCACGGCAATCTGTTCCGGAATAGTACAGTCGGGATCGCCCTGCCATGTCACGCCCTCGGCGAGAGCCTGCATTCGCATGGCCTCGACGTCTGACTTGAGGATAGCTTCGTCTCCAACGACCCACACCACTTCGTCGACCACGCAGTTAGCAGGCACTGGTTCCTCCTCAGCCTTGGTGCTGTCGGTGGCAAGCGTATCAGCTGCCACATTGGTATATCTGCCACCTGAGAAAGTCCCCCGACCAGCTACAGCGGTCAAGGCACAGAGGCAGAATGCGAGAATGACTTGAGATTTCTTATTCATACTTGTTTGTTAGAGTAATTATTGTGAAAGGCGACGAAACGCCTTGCAGTGCTATTTCTATTTATCGGCGGGACGAAGTGTAACCGTGGCCAGCACCTCGCGATTGACGCTGACAGGATACTTGCGGCGCAACTGCTCCACCCAGTCTTTTTCGAGTTCGTCCTGGTAGTCGGCCACTACGAGAGAACGCACGTCGTCAAGTTCACGGGGTTTTTTAAGCTTCTTTCCGTAGACGGCGACATAGGGATAACCTTTCATGGGCTTGGCCACCGTATCCATACGGAACACTTCGTGGTCTACCACAGCATTGTCACCCGGCTTGAACAGTCCCTTTTCCACACGGATGCGGAGTACGGAGTCAGCATTGAAAGTCTGACGCAAGCGATTGGCCCACTGGTCAAAGTCCACCCCCTTCAAAGCCTTCTGCACAGCCTTCACGTCAGCGAGTTCGCGCGTATGATAGGCTATGCCCTTGAAACGCGGCTGTTCCCATTTATATTGTTTCTTATGCTTTTTGAAGAAGCGCTCCAAACCTTCTTCGTCTTTTTGGGCCTTGGACCACACAACTCGATTGCTGATTTCATAGAGCAGCAATCCGTCATGATATTCCTGGATAAGGTATTTCAAATTGGGGTCCTTCTCCACCATCTGTCCGCGCTTCTTTGCCAGAACTTCCTCAGGAGTGGAATGCTGCTCCTTGGCAAGCGTGTCCAACTTGGCCGAAATTATCCGCTCGCGAAGTCCCGCCTGGTCAATGTATTTCAGAATATCGTTCCGTTGACTCTCGTAGGAAAAGAAATTCTGTCGTCCTTTAACAAGAACAACATGCCACCCTGCCGGCGAAAGGAAAGGTTCGCTTATTTCTCCCGGTTTGAGTTGCCATGCCTGGTCTTCAAATTCCTTGAAAGTCTGTCCTTTGACTATCCAGGGCAATTCGCCGCCCTTGGCAGCTGAGCCAGGGTCATTGGAATACTTTCGCGCTAGTGTGGCGAAGTCAGCACCGCCCTTGAGGGCTCGATAGATGGAATCAATGCGCTGTTTGGCAATTTTCTGCTCGTCGGGTGTAGCCTTTTGCTTGAGCATCAGAAGGATATGGGCTACTTTCACCATTCCGCCGTTACCATCAATGCGCTGACGCGTCTGCTCATAAATGCTACGAGCCTTGGCTTCAATATCGGCATCCGTAATCATTGCGGGCCGAATCTGTTGGTCGCGGTAGCCGGCGAATTCATGCTTGAAAGAACTCAACGTATCGAGCCGGGCATCGAGAGCCGCCTCTACCTTTAATTTATAGTTGACGAAGAGTTGTGTGTATTCCTCGACGTTCTTCTTGTCCACCACGTTCTCAGAGTTGTTTTTGCGAAACGAATACTCAAATTCCGAACGGGGTACGGGCTTTCCGTTGATGGTCATCACCACAGGGTCGTCCGTCTGGGCAAGACAACGGGTGCCACTCATCAGGAGCACCATCGCCAACAGTTTCAATTTCATTTGCGATACAGATAAAAACAAAGATGCCATCCCCACTCCTTGCATGACGGAAGAGGCGGGGATGGCTTTAAAAATTATTCGGGTCTGGAATAGTTGGGAGCCTCACTCGTGATAGTAATGTCATGAGGATGGCTCTCCAGCACACCTGCATTAGTGATGCGAGTGAACTTGGCATTATGAAGTTTCTCGATGGAGGGAGCTCCACAATAGCCCATACCGGAACGAAGACCGCCAACAAGCTGATAAATCACCTCCTGTACCGTTCCCTTGTAAGGTACGCGACCGGCAATACCCTCGGGTACGAGTTTCTTGGCGTCCTTGATATCGTTCTGGAAATAGCGGTCGCGCGAGCCGTTCTTCTGTTCCATGGCCTCGAGCGAGCCCATGCCACGATAGGCCTTGAACTTACGACCGTTGAATATAATTGTTTCGCCGGGGCTTTCCTCGGTACCAGCTACGAGTGAACCTATCATTACGCTGGAGCCACCTGCAGCCAGGGCTTTCACGATGTCGCCGGAATAGCGCAAGCCACCGTCAGCGATAAGAGGTACATCGGTGCCCTTCAATGCGCTGTAGCAGTCGTAAACAGCTGACAGCTGGGGAACGCCCACGCCAGCCACGACACGAGTGGTGCAGATGCTACCCGGGCCGATACCCACCTTGACAGCGTCAGCACCGTTATCCACCAGGAACTTGGCAGCCTCGCCGGTGGCGATGTTGCCGACAACGACGTCAATCTGGGGGAAGGCGGCCTTCACTTCATGAAGTTTGCCCACCACGCCCTTGGAGTGTCCGTGGGCAGTGTCGATGACGATAGCATCAACACCAGCCTCCACGAGGGCCTGAGCCCTGTCAAGAGTATCATTGGTGACACCTACACCGGCTGCAACGCGCAGACGACCCTTGTCGTCCTTACAAGCCATTGGCTTGTCCTTGGCTTTGGTAATGTCTTTATAAGTAATGAGACCCACGAGGTGGTTCTCGTTGTCAACCACGGGAAGCTTCTCAATCTTGTTCTCCTGCAAGATTTGTGCAGCATCGGCCAGATTGGTCTGCTGGTGGGTTGTAACAATGTTCTCGGATGTCATCACCTCGTCAATGGTCTTGTCAAGACGACGCTCAAAACGGAGGTCTCGATTGGTTACGATACCTACGAGGTGGTTGCCTTCATCAACAACGGGAATACCTCCGATATGATAATCGCGCATCATATCGAGTGCATCCTTCACGGAGGAGCCGCGACGGATGGTCACGGGATCGTAAATCATGCCGTTCTCGGCACGTTTCACGATGGCCACCTGACGAGCCTGTTCCTCAATAGTCATATTTTTGTGGATAACACCGATACCTCCTTCGCGTGCTATGGCAATGGCCATAGCTGACTCGGTAACAGTGTCCATGGCTGCCGTTACGAAGGGCACGTTCAGTTCGATGTGGCGAGAAAAACGGGTTTTTAACTGCACCTCTTTGGGCAACACTTCCGAATAAGCGGGAATTAAAAGGACGTCGTCAAAAGTGAGGCCGTCCATTACAATTTTGTCTGCAACAAATGATGACATAAATATATGGTTTGGAATTTATTGCGTGCAAATTTACTCATAATTTCCCATATATTCGGTCTTTCTTTCGCTTTTTTCGGGCCTTTAATTCTATTTAACGGAGCATTTTCCGTGGTTTAACTGAATGTGTAAAACTACAAACAACGTTGTCTGCAATGCTTTACGACAACGCAACTCTTACTTAATGAAGACATGAGTGACGTTGAATGGCGTCATGCTCCACTTGGAGCACGATTTTGCTCCACCTGGGGCAAGAACGTCTCCCACCCGGGTCTCGATCTTGTCCCACCTGGGAGTTAATCTTGTCCCACATGGGTTTCAATCTTGTCCCACATGGGGCACGTCTTCAAAGTACAGGATTCAACTCGTGAAAGATACTTCATCCCATTGTGAATCTGTACGATTCAACTCACCAGAAAACACCGGAGAATAACGGTTATGTTAAATTGTCAATGACAGACTATTTATTGAGGTCTTTCTTTACCTGACGGAAAAGGTCAGAAGCGAAGACAAGGTCGTTGAGTCGCTGATTGGTAGAACTGATGACGTCGTCCTTGGTTCCCTGCCACTCCTTGCGTCCCTTGTAGATAAAGATGATGTTCTCGCCGATGCCCATAACAGAGTTCATGTCATGGGTATTGATAATAGTAGTGATGTTGTATTCCTTGGTAATACCAGAAAGAAGTTCGTCGATGACCAGCGAAGTCTTGGGGTCGAGTCCGGAATTAGGCTCGTCGCAAAAGAGATATTTAGGATTAAGCACGATGGCCCGGGCGATAGCAACACGTTTCTGCATACCACCGGAAATCTCGTCAGGATACTTGTCGCGGGCGTCGAGCAGTCCCACTCGCTCCAGACACTCAAGTGCACGATGTTCACGCTCGTGTGAAGTCTTGTTGGAAAACATATCGAGGGGGAACTGTACATTCTCGCGCACGGTGAGCGAATCAAAGAGAGCCGACCCCTGGAAGGTCATGCCCATCTCACGATGCATGGCAGC
The DNA here is from genome assembly GCA_050946475.1 of Prevotella sp. GTDB lineage: Bacteria > Bacteroidota > Bacteroidia > Bacteroidales > Bacteroidaceae > Prevotella. The sequence goes on along the minus strand of JBMNUW010000008.1, from coordinate 19,183 downwards.
CTTGGCTTCCTTATCCATTGTGGCGAAGTCACGTCCGTCGTAGAGTATGGTGCCCGACGTGGGACTGAAAAGGCCCACGAGATTCTTCATCAGCACGGTCTTGCCCGAGCCGCTCTGGCCGATGATAAGATTGGTTTTGCCGGTCTCGAAGACGGCATTGATATTGTCCAGGACAATTTTGTCGCCGAAGGTCTTTGTGAGATTCTTTACTTCAATCATAAATTATTTATTATTGAAATGAGACACCATAAATGGACTTTTATAGACTACAAGGCCCTTTAAACCTTTAACAGGCTCCGGCTTTATAGTTAGTTTCCTCACTCTATCAAAATCCAACTTTATTATATTATGTGGTCATCCGCGCCGAAAATCCGCAGCAAATTCAAACACCGCAATATGCGACACTTCAAATTGCGAGTTCTATTCCTATAATGGCATTCAAATTGCGAATTCTATTCCTCTATTATGGCAGGAGTGCGAGACACTTACGAATCAGCTCAGCAACTGCGTGAGGAAGACGTCCGAACAGAGAATGAGCACGCTGGAGCACACCACAGAGTCCGTCGAGGCCTTACCCACTTCTACACTGCCGCCCTCCACCGTGTAGCCGAAGAACGAAGACACACTGGCAATGATGTAGGCGAATACAAGACTCTTAATGATACTCATCCACACGAACCATTCATTGAAGGAATGGAGCAGGCCCTGGGTCAGGTCGTCGGGAGGCATCATGTGACCGATGTAGGCCGTAGCATAGGCGCCTCCAATACCCATAGCCGACGAGAAAATCACGAGGAATGGCATAATGGTGACCAATCCCAGAATCTTCGGGAGAATAAGATAGGAGGCAGAGTTGACTCCCATTATCTCCAAAGCATCAATTTGCTGCGTTACACGCATTGTGCCGAGTTCCGAAGCGATGTTCGACCCTACCTTTCCGGCAAGGATGAGACACATGATACTCGAAGAGAACTCCAAGAGCAAAATCTCGCGAGTGGTGTAACCCGTGACCCAGCGAGGCATCCAGGGGCTCTGGATGTTCACTCTCATCTGGATGCAAATCACGGCACCAATGAAAAACGAGATAAGCAGCACTATACCAATGGAGTCAACGCCAAGCTGCGACATCTCTTTTACATAGCGCTTCATGAACATACGTAATCGTTCAGGGCGACTGAAAGAGCGACCCATGAGTATAAGGTATCGGCCGAATGTGGTCAGCCACTTGTATAATTCTTTCTTGATGAACATGGATAATTGTTTTGAATTCCGCCCGAGCAAGCTCATGCGAAAATGGTTGGGTTCGGTGCTGCAAAAGTAACCAAATTCCGTTAAAAACTGCTATAAAGGGAATAGTTTTTTAGATTATCAACGTTATTGGGTTTATTTTTAGTATTTTTGTACCCAAATCAGACAATCATGGAACAAGAAATACATCAAGACCCCGAACAGACAGAAGCTCTCAAAGTGGTGCCTCTCGTGGAGGGAACTGACGAGAGCAAACCCACTGAGGACAAGCCTGACAATAACAAGCTTGACGACAAGCCTGCAGATGACAAGCCCGACGTGAACAAGATGAGCATGGAGGAAGTGGAAAGGGAACTTGCCACAAGGCTCAAGCACAAGGAACTACACAGCGAGGGGCTTGTGAAAAGATACGGCAAGCGAACGGTGGCCAATCATGTGACTTTCAACGTCAAGCAAGGAGAAATTGTAGGATTGCTTGGACCAAACGGAGCCGGCAAGACCACATCATTCTACATGACGACAGGTCTCATTGTCCCCAACGAGGGCCATGTCTTCATCGACGACAAGGAAATCACATCCTACCCGGTCTACAAACGGGCACGAGCCGGCATAGGCTATCTGCCGCAGGAGGCCAGTGTATTCCGCAAGCTCAGCGTGGAAGATAACATCATGGCTGTGCTGGAAATGACGAAGCTCTCCCATCAGGAACAACTTGACAAGCTGGAAAGCCTCATCAACGAATTCCGCCTCAACAAGGTGCGCAAGAACAAGGGTGACCGTCTCTCCGGCGGCGAACGGCGCCGAACGGAAATTGCGCGCTGCCTTGCCATTGACCCGAAATTCATCATGCTCGACGAGCCCTTTGCCGGTGTAGACCCCATCGCCGTGGAAGACATCCAGCACATCGTGTGGCGACTGAAATACCGCAACATCGGTATTCTCATCACTGACCACAACGTACAGGAGACGCTCTCCATCACAGACCGTGCATACCTGCTCTTCGAGGGTCGCATCCTCTTTCAAGGTGTACCAGAGGAACTTTCTGCCAACAAGACTGTACGCAAGAACTATCTGAGCGACAACTTCGTTTACAGAAAATTCCAATCGAACGAGGAAGACCGGGCCTTCGCTGCGGAAGCCCGGCGTGAATTACTGCGCGAGCTGCTCTAAGGCTCGTACAGCGACTGTCTTTCCCGTTCACGACTATCACCCGTTCCACTTCTTACACGTACCTGTCATCCCGTTCCTCGAACCTCTCCACGACTTTCGGCGGACACCTCCTTTTGCAGTCCCTTTTGTGGTTAAAAAAATAAATTTTTCCTCTATATATTAGGTTATGTCGTGGAATATCAGTAATTTTGCGCCGCGAAATAGCATACATCTTAATACGATTAAACAATTAAATAAATAAGAAAAACCAATGAAAGTTTCGTACGAAAGCCCCGACAAGGTCAACGGACTGTTGACCATCGTTATCGAAGAAGATGATTACAAAGCAGATGTCGAGAAGACACTGAAGAATTATCGCAAGAAAGCCAACATCCCAGGATTCCGTCCCGGAATGGCTCCCATGGGGCTCATTAAGCGCCAGTACGGCAATGCCGTAAAGGTCGACGCCATCAACAAAGTGCTCGGCGAGTCGATTGAGAAATACATCAACGACAACAACATCAACATGATAGGCTCTCCCCTCGCTTCCGAAAAGCAGGAGCCTCAGGATTTGGAGAAGGACGCTCCCTACACTTTCATGTTCGACATCGCCGTGGCTCCCGAAATCAACGTCACTCTGGACGATAAGGACACCCTCGACTACTACGAAATCACAGTAGACGACAAGATCGTAGACGACCAGGTGAACGCCATGGCATCTCGCTACGGCAAATACGAAGAGGCTGATTCCTTTGAGGGAAACGACGTTCTCAAAGGTGACCTCCGCGAACTCGACGACAAGGGCAACACCCTCGAGGGCGGCGTCACTGTGGAGGGTGCTTCCATCATGCCCGCATACATCAAGAACGAAGACGAGAAGAAGCACTTCGACAACGCCAAGAAGGGTGACATCATCACTTTCAATCCCCGCAAGGCATACGAAAACGATTCAGAACTGGCTACCCTGCTCAAAATAGAGAAAGACAAGGTGGCAGAGCACACCGGAAACTTCAGTTTCCAGATTACAGGTATCTCCCACTTTGCAAAGCATGCCGTAGACCAGGAGCTCTTCGACGAGGTGCTTGGCAAGGATGCAGTGAAATCGGAGAAAGAATTCCGTGAGAAAATCGCAGACCAGATCAAGGAGCAGTTCAAGCTCAACGCCGACTTCAAGCTTCTTCAAGACATCGAGAAGTATGCCAAGGAGAAGGCCGGCCAGCTCACCTTCCCTGACAGTCTGCTCAAGCGTGTGCTGAAGAGCAACAACAGCAAGATGACCGACGAGGAAATCGACAAGCAGTATCCTGCTTCCATCGATGCTCTCACCTGGAACCTCATTGAGGGAAAGCTTGCCAAGGACAATAACATCAAGGTGGAAGACAAGGATGTGAAGGACGCAGCCGCCATGATGGCCCGCATGCAGTTTGCACAGTACGGCATGAACAATGTGCCTGACGAATACGTGAACAATTATGCTGACGAGCTGCTCAAGAAGCGCGAGAATGTTGACAACTTTGTGCAGCGTGCACTCGACCAGAAGCTCACCGAAGCTCTCAAAGGCAAGGTGAAGCTGAACAAGAAGGCCATCTCACTCGATGACTTCAACAAAATGATGGACGAGAAATAATTTGATAGAATAACATTTTTTAGGAAAAATTTCCTCTACAAATAAGAGGTTATCAACTTTTTTGCTTATCTTTGTCTGACAATCTAAGCAGAGAAGTTGATAACCTCTTTTTTTATAGCTCAGTTTCAATAGGAAAAAATAACATGAACAACGACTTCAGAAAATTTGCAACAAGCCGAGTAGGCATCAGCCCCATGGCACTTGACGATGTGGTTAAGGCACAAAACCAATACCTTAATCCCTATATTTTGGAAGAGCGACAGCTCAACGTAACCCAAATGGACGTATTCTCAAGATTGATGATGGACCGCATCATTTTCCTCGGAACAGAAATCGACGACTATACTGCCAACACACTGCAGGCACAGTTGCTCTACCTCGATTCCGTGGACAATGCCAAGGACATCTCCATCTACATCAACTCACCCGGCGGAAGTGTTACCGCAGGTCTCGGTATCTACGACACCATGCAGTTTATTTCTTCCGACGTTGCTACTATCTGCACCGGTATGGCAGCATCGATGGCAGCCGTTCTCCTCGTGAGCGGCCAGGAGGGCAAGCGCTCCGCACTGCCCCACAGTCGCGTGATGATTCACCAGCCGCTCGGCGGCGTCCAGGGACAGGCTTCGGACATTGAAATTGAAGCCAAGGAGATACAGAAGTTCAAGAAAGAACTCTACACCATCATCTCCGAACACTCACACACTCCCTATGAAAAGGTGTGGAAGGACAGCGACCGAAATTACTGGATGACAGCCGAGGAAGCCAAGGAATATGGCATGATCGACGAGGTGCTGGCTCGAAAGAAGTAAACAAGAGAATCTGACGGCTTTGCGCCGCAATCCAACCACTCACAACAAACAAGGAATATCACCATCATGGCAACTAAGAAAAAGACATGTAGCTTCTGTGGACGCAGCGAAGACGAGGTGCGTCTGCTCATAACTGGTGTCAACGGCTATATTTGCGATGAATGTGCAGCACAAGCTTACAGAATCGTAAAATCCACGGGGCTGATGCTGGACGACGATGAGGACGGATACGAGAAAAAATCGTCTTCCGACCATAAGTTCCAGCTCAAGAAGGTGCCCAAGCCAAAGGAAATCAAGGAATATCTTGACCAATATATTATCGGACAGGACGAGGCCAAGCGCTACCTTGCCGTATCAGTCTACAACCACTACAAGCGGTTGCAGCAGCCCGAAGACAATGACGGCGTGGAAATCGAGAAGAGCAACATCATCATGGTTGGCTCCACGGGAACAGGAAAAACACTGATGGCTCGTACCATAGCAAAACTGCTCGACGTGCCCTTCACCATTGTAGACGCTACCGTATTCACCGAGGCCGGATATGTGGGCGAGGACGTAGAGAGCATCCTCTCCCGCCTGCTCCAGGTATCAAACTATGATGTAGAAGCTGCCCAAAGAGGTATCGTCTTTATCGACGAGATAGACAAGATTGCGAGGAAGTCCGACAATCCCAGCATCACTCGTGATGTGTCGGGTGAAGGCGTACAGCAAGGACTGCTCAAGCTCCTTGAAGGTACCGTCGTCAACGTGCCGCCCAAGGGTGGACGAAAGCATCCGGACCAAGACTATATCCACGTAGACACGAAGAACATCCTCTTCATCTGCGGTGGTGCATTCGACGGCATAGAGCGCAAAATCGCACAACGGCTCAATACTCATACCGTGGGTTACAACTCCGTGCAGAATACACGTCACGTGGACAAGTCTGACCTGATGAAATACATTGTTCCCCAAGACCTCAAATCTTTCGGACTCATTCCGGAAATCATCGGTCGTCTTCCAGTGCTTACCTATCTCAATCCCCTTGACAAGACAGCACTACGCCGCATTCTTGTGGAGCCCAAGAATTCCATCATCAAACAGTATGTCAAACTCTTTGAGATGGACAAGATAGCACTGACCTTCACCGACGAAGCCCTCGACTTCATCGTAGACAAGGCAGTGGAATACAAACTCGGCGCCCGCGGATTGCGTTCTATCGTGGAAAGCGTCATGGTGGATGCCATGTATGAGGTACCCTCCAAACGTATCAAGAAATTCGAGGTGACACTCGACTATGCTCGTGAGCAACTTGACAAGGCCCACCTACAGAAACTACAATCAGCTTAAACGCTACTCTGGCATGACAAATAACGTAAATCTAACGGAACAATTGAAACACTTCTTTGGATTCGACAGATTCAAGGGAGACCAGGAGGCTATTATCCGAAACCTCATGGCGGGAAAGAACACCTTCGTGCTCATGCCTACCGGCGGAGGAAAGAGCCTCTGTTACCAGTTGCCTTCGCTCATCATGGACGGAACAGCCATCGTGGTTTCACCCCTGATAGCTCTGATGAAGAACCAGGTGGATGTTATCAATGGTCTTACCGAGGAGGATGGCGTTGCCCACTTCCTCAATTCCTCACTCAACAAAGCTGCCATCAACAAGGTGGAGAGCGACGTGAAGAGCGGCAAGACCAAGCTTCTGTATGTTGCTCCCGAATCACTCAACAAGGAAGACAACCTGCCATTCTTCAAGTCGTTCAAGATTTCGTTCTTTGCCATTGACGAGGCTCATTGCATTTCAGAGTGGGGACACGACTTCCGACCGGAATACCGCAACATACGCCCTACCATCAACAAGGTGGGTAACGCTCCAATTATCGCCCTGACCGCCACTGCCACCGACAAGGTGCGCACAGACATCAAGAAAAGTCTCGGCATCATGGATGCCACGGAATTCAAGAGTTCGTTCAACCGGCCGAATCTCTACTATGAAGTGAGACAGAAGGTGAGCGAAGAGGATACGGACAGTCAAATCATCCGATTCCTCAGAAAGAATCCCGGTAAAAGCGGTATCATCTATTGCCTGTCAAGAAAGAAAGTGGACGATTTCGCCCAAAAACTGAAGCTCAACGGATTCAAGGCAGCCGCCTATCATGCCGGACTCGACACTGAAGAAAGATCGAAGACCCAAGATGCTTTCCTCAAAGAGGATATAGACATCATCGTGGCCACCATCGCCTTCGGTATGGGTATCGACAAGCCTGATGTACGCTTCGTCATTCACTACGACATCCCCAAGAGTCTGGAGGGCTACTACCAGGAGACCGGACGCGCAGGACGTGATGGCGGAGAGGGTATCTGCATCGCTTTCTACTCGCCAAGAGACTTGAAAAAGCTCGAAAAGTTCATGGAGAACAAAGGCGACTCGGAAAGGGAGATAGGCAAACAACTCCTCGTGGAGACCAAGGCCTATGCGGAGTCGTCCATCTGTCGAAGGAAGATGCTGCTCCATTATTTCGGAGAAGATTATCCGAAAGACAATTGCGGTAACTGCGACAATTGTCTGCACCCTAAAAAGCCGAAAGAAGCCTCCGACGCACTCGTTGCAGTGCTGAGTGCCATCAAGGCCACCAAGGGCAACTTCGACCAGAACTATATCATCGACTTCGTGAGAGGCAGGAAGACTGACAATATCGTTCGCCATCAGCACGACATACTACCTGAATTCGGTGCAGGAAAGAAGATAGACGAGGAAGACAAGAATATCTGGAATCCCGTTATCAGACAGGCCATGATATCTCACTACATCCGAAAGGACGTGGAGAACTACGGACTGCTGAAGCTCACTCCCGAAGGACGTCTCTTCCTTCAGCATCCCACTTCCTTTATGGTGGTGGACGACCGAGAATTCGAAGATACCGACGAAGAAAGAGAAGGCGGGACGAGTGCTCTCGACGAGGCACTCTTCCAGCAACTCAAGAGTCTTCGTAAGGAGGTGGCCCGCAAGCATAACCTCTCGCCTTGGGTGGTATTCCAGGACATCTCACTCTCTCAGATGGCCACCAGTTACCCGGTCAGCATTGAGGAACTTCAGCAAATCCAAGGTGTGGGACAGGGAAAGGCCAAAAAATTCGGAAAGCCCTTCGTGGAACTCATTAAGAAATACTGCGAGGAAAACGAAGTGGAGAGAACGGACTTGATGAGGGTGATATCCCTGCCCAACAAGTCGAAGAAGAAACTCAAAATAATTGAACTTATCGACAAGCGCATACCACTCGAGGAAATTGCAAAGGCTCAAGTAGTAGACTTCGACGACCTTATATCCGACATCGAATCCATCGTGTACAGCGGCATGAAGGTAAACCTCGACTACTATCTAGACGATGAAGACGTTATCGACCCGGACGACGTTGATGACATCTACGACTACTTCCGCCACAGCGACGATGACGATGTGGACAAAGCCATCGAGGAAGCCGATATCTATGACGACGAGGACGGACTGACAGCCGAAGAAAAAGTACGACTCGTCCGCATCAAGTTCATTTCTGAAATGGGCAATTAGACAGTGCCCTCTCTCAATCTCACATTTAACCAGGCAGGTACTGATACCTGCCTTTTTTTGTTTACGTTCATCCCATTCCTTTTAGCGTGGCTTAACTTTCTCCTTTTGCTCCCGCAAACGTTTTCGTCGTTTTTTCGACAAAAGAACACGACAATTCACCTTTTATCTTGCAAAATCACTAATTTTGAACTCGAAAAAATGATAATCTACTTTTTTTTGAGACACGACTCAACGACTTACCACTAAATGGAATCACATGAAAAAAGGTCATTATTCTATTAGCAACATCCCTCTTGCCGTTCTTGGCAAAGACCGACAAACGGCTTGAAAACAAACTATCCAAAACATCATAATAAAGCAAATCAAAGAAAATGAAACATTATTACTCCATTTTTATTTTCCCATTGCTGTTCCTTCTCGCATTCGATACAAAAGCACAGCCAAACTGGAATTTCGCATCCACTCCTGCTGATAACCTGGAAGCACTCAACAATGAAGATAACAACTGGAAATACGACTCAAACAACGAGCACTATGCCAACAGAGCAGCCATGACAGGTGACTTCCAAGCCAACGGACAGGAACTGACAATGACCAAAAGACTCACTCCCTTTTGTTCTGACAGCAACAAAATCCGGATAGACAAAAACAAGTACCTTGTTCTCAACGGCAAGTACAACAACGCCGCCGGGAAAGTAGAAATCACAGACGCCAAAGGATGGATGGAGTCGACTTACGTGAAATGGAAGAAACTCAAGGACTACACAGCCTACAACGTTTACATCAAAGGAGAAAACATCACCACTTACACAAAGATAGACAAAGAACTCGTGCGTAGTTACGGCGACTCGCTGCGTGCCGACATGGTAGGACTGAAAGCCGGGAACTATCAGATGAAAGTTGTGCCTGTGAGTAATGAAAATGAACTTACCAACAACGCCAATGAAGCTACGAATCTCGTCGTGACCTCCTACGACCGACAGGGCTTCGCACATATGAGCACTACTGGTGTAGGCGCCTATAATAACGACGGAACCCTGAAAAAGGATGCACGGGTCATCTACATCACAAAGAACACCGCAAAGACGGTGACCTGCCTTGTGAAAACCAGCTCAAAGGATGGTGACGGCATTCTGCAGACAGGACTGCAAGCCATTCTCTCCGCTTATCAGAAAGGATATGAAACTCGCCCTCTGGCCGTACGCCTCATCGGACTGATAGAAAAAGATGATGTTGACTACTTTGCCAGCTCTGAAGAAGGACTGCAAATAAAGGGGAAAAGCAGCTACTCTCCCATGAACATTACCATCGAAGGCATCGGCGATGACGCTACTGTACGCGGCTTCGGATTTCTCGTGCGCAACAGCACCCACGTGGAATTCCGAAATTTCGCCATCATGCGTTGCATGGACGACTGCATATCCTTTGACACCGCCAATCGCTATGTATGGGTGCATAACATGGACTTATTCTACGGAACATCCGGCTCTGATGACCATGCAAAGGGCGACGGCACCGTAGATCTGAAAGGCGACACGCAATACATGACCGTCAGCTACAACCACTTCTTCGACACCGGAAAGAACTCGCTCTGCGGAATGAAGCGTGAAACCGGGCCCAACTACATCTGCTATCATCACAACTGGTTTGACCACAGCGATTCGCGCAATCCACGTGTGCGCACCATGTCGGTACACGTATGGAACAACTATTTCGACGGAGTATCCAAATATGGAGTAGGTTCCACCACAGGTTCAAGCGTATTCGTGGAAGCGAACTATTTCCGCGCCACCAAAAGGCCGATGCTCTCCTCCCAACAAGGTACCGATGCCAAAGGCGATGGTAATTTCTCCGGCGAGACTGGTGGACTTATCAAGAGTTTCGGCAATTTGTACGCTGAAACAGCCGGCAGTAATTACAAGCCCATCATACAAAAGGACGACTCGACCAGCTTCGACTGTTATGAGGCAGACTCTCGTGGCGAGAAAGTTCCCGATACATTCAAGACCATCGCAGGCGGCACCACTTACGATAATTTCGATACCAACAGCGATCTCATGTATACCTACATACCAGACGCTGCCTGCAATGTCCCTGAACGGGTAACGGGATGGAACGGAGCCGGTCGAATGAACCATGGTGACTTCAAATGGAACTTCACATCAGACGATGACAAAGACAGTGACATCAACTCCGCCCTTGCCACTGCCATAGACAACTATCAGTCTTCCTTAGTGGGAATCAACGAATAAAATCATACATATTAAATAAGCAAGCGCAAGAGGAAAAACTGGAATAAAACTGCCATTGCTGTTTCTCAACAAGGGCGTGAAAATCGTGAAGGCCACTCTGTCTGACAGAAGAATCAGCATAGAGATAGCAATCGTAGAACTATAACGATAGAACAAGCTGTCATTCTCATGACATAAGCCGATAAGCCCTCACGTCAATGGCGGCAGACAGGCATAAGCGTCTGTCTACCGTCTCGTTTTGGATATAATCGGGGCATAATTCAAATTTTAATAAAAAACCAACGATTTCCAATACGGAAATGAAAAAAAAGTCGTAACTTTGCAGCCCAAAGTGTAGATATGTCTTGTTCAGACACCTTTAAATTTGACCTCAATGCCCTTCCACAAGGCATCACCCGAAAGGAACTTGTGGAAGATGATGCATACTTCGCAACGCTCAGCGATGCGGAGGTGAAAGCTGGTGACTTGAAAACAACGGTCACAATCAACAGGGTCGGTGACGTGTTTGAATTAGATTTTCACACTGAGGGCTATGTCATCATCCCCTGCGACATTTGTCTTGACGACATGCAACAGGACATAGCAACGGACAACCACCTACTGGTGAAGTTCGGTGACGACTACTCTGAGGAAGACGAGGTCATCACTGTTGCCGAGAACGAAGGAATGCTCGACACGGCATGGCTCGTTTATCAGTTCATATATCTCTCCATCCCGCTCAGGCATGTGCATGCACCTGGAAAATGCAACCCTGCCATGACGAAATTGCTCCAAGAGCACTCGGCCGCCCGAAGCGGTGACGGTGACGGAGAAAAGATGATGGACTCCCGATGGGAAGCGCTCAAAAACTTACATTTAACTGATTAAAATTTAAACGTTTAAACATTATGGCACATCCAAAAAGAAGACAATCAAAGGCTCGCACCCTTAAACGTAGAACTCATGATAAGGCAGTAGCTCCGACACTGGCAGTATGCCCCAACTGTGGCTCTTATTATGTTTACCACACCGTTTGCCCCACCTGCGGATATTACCGCGGCAAGGTAGCCATCGTAAAGGAAGCTGCTGAATAATGGGACGCATCAATGCGGTTATCACTGGTGTCGGAGGTTATGTGCCTGATTATATCCTCACTAACGAGGAGCTCTCGCGCATGGTCGACACCAGTGACGAGTGGATTACTACACGCGTCGGTATCAAAGAGCGCCGCATCCTCACGGAGGAAGGCCTGGGCACCAGCTACATGGCACGTAAGGCGGCCAAGCAACTGATGCAGAAGACCGGTGCTGATCCCAGCTCGATAGACGCACTGATTGTAACCACTACTACTCCAGACTATAAGTTCCCTTCTACAGCCAGTATTGTTCTGGGCAAGCTAGGACTTACCAACGCTTTCGCCTTTGACCTCTCAGCTGCCTGCTGTGGTTTTCTCTATTCGCTCGACCTCGCTTCGTCGATGATTCAGAGCGGAAGATATAAGAAAATCATCGTTATAGGAGCCGACAAGATGTCCTCCATCGTCGACTACACAGACCGGCAGACTTGCGTTCTTTTCGGCGACGGAGCAGGAGCAGTACTCGTGGAAGCATCCGAGGAAGAGGGAGTGGGTTATCAAAACTCCTTCTTGCGCACCGATGGCAAGGGATTGCCTTTCCTGCACATGAAAGCAGGCGGTTCTGTCTGCCCGCCCTCACAGTTCACCGTGGATCACCGTCTGCACTACCTCTATCAAGAGGGACGTACCGTGTTCCGCTATGCTGTGACCGACATGAGCGACGATGTCGTGGAAATCATGAAACGCAACAATCTTACAGCAGACGATGTCGACTGGATTGTTCCTCATGAGGCCAATCGTCGCATCATAGAGGCAGTTGCCAAACGCGCTGAAGTGTCGCTCGACAAGGTGATGATTAACATCGACCACTACGGCAACACCAGTTCTGCAACCATACCTCTTGCCCTCTGGGACAACGAACATAAATTCCGCAAAGGAGACAACGTACTCTTTACTGCCTTCGGAGCCGGTTTCGTCCATGGAGCAAGCTACTACAAGTGGGCTTACGATGGCGAAACGGTGGGACAGAAGAAATAATCGCCTCCAATCCTTGTGGATTTAATACATAAAACGCATCCTTCAGCCCTCGTGCAAGAATGCGTTTTTTTTAACCCCTAACTATTTTTCAAACTATGCATAAGGCCGGATTCGTAAACATCGTGGGAAACCCCAACGTGGGAAAGTCTACTCTCATGAATCAGCTTGTGGGTGAAAAAATCAGTATCGCCACCTTCAAGGCACAAACAACGAGACACCGCATCATGGGCATCGTCAACACAGACGACTGCCAAATCGTATTTTCCGACACGCCGGGCGTTCTCAAGCCCAACTACAAAATGCAGGAAATGATGCTCGCCTTCTCGGAAAGTGCCCTGCAGGATGCCGACATTCTGCTCTATGTTACCGACGTAGTGGAAAATCCCGAGAAGAATACGGACTTTCTTGAAAAAGTCCGTAAGATGACCATCCCAGTAATACTTCTCATCAATAAAATCGATGAGACCAATCAGAAACAGTTGGGTGACATCGTAGAGAAATGGCATACACTTCTCCCTTCAGCAGAAATTCTGCCTATTTCTGCTAAGAACAAGTTCGGGACAGATATCCTAATGAAACGAATCAAGGAACTTCTTCCTGAAAGCCCGGCATATTTCGACAAGGACCAACTTACAGACAAGCCCGCGAAATTTTTTGTTTCTGAAATCATACGCGAGAAAATTCTCCGTTACTACGACAAGGAAATTCCCTATTCCGTGGAAGTGGTTGTGGAACGGTTTAAGGAGGACGAGCACCACATTCATATCAATGCGATAATTTATGTGGAACGCGAATCACAGAAGGGTATCATCATCGGTCATCAAGGAATTGCATTGAAGAAGGTGTCAACAGAAGCTCGTAAAAGCCTCGAACGTTTCTTTGGCAAGAAAATCTTTCTTGAAACTTTCGTTAAGGTTGACAAGGATTGGCGCAACTCGCAGCGTGAGCTTGATAACTTCGGATACAATCCTCAATAAGCTGAATTGCCCTTCACTCCATTGCATATTACCTTCTAACACGCCCCTGAATTCTACGCTGAGGATACGACTCCACCCTTTCCGTAATAACAGCCCTGTCCGTGTCCGACGCTTTTAGCCCTGATTGCAAGAGGGCTCACTCTCGGGAGACTCCCGAGGGCCGAAGAATGTCAAACTTCAGTAATCAAACAAAACATCATGCCAAATTTAGTAGCTATCGTGGGACGCCCCAACGTGGGAAAGTCCACACTGTTTAACCGACTCACACAAAGCAGACGTGCCATTGTAAGCGATACCGCCGGCACTACTCGTGACCGCCAGTACGGAAAAGTACAATGGAACGGCAAGGAATTTTCTCTTGTCGATACAGGAGGATGGGTCGTTAACTCAGATGACATTTTCGAAGATGCCATCCGCAAACAAGTCATGGTTGCCACCGAAGAAGCCGATCTGTTGCTTTTCCTTGTTGACGTAGAGACCGGCATCACGGACTGGGACGAGGATGTAGCCAACATTCTGCGCCGCGCCAAACTTCCTGTAATTCTTGTAGCCAACAAGGTGGATAACAGTGGCAACGCCTATGAAGCAGCGCAGTTTTATAGCCTTGGTCTCGGGGAACCGCAATGTATCAGTGCAGCAACGGGAGGTGGTACCGGAGACTTACTTGACCTTATCCTCAAAAGATTACCTTCCGAGACAGATGAAAGCATGGAAGAAGAGATTCCCAGATTCGCTGTAGTGGGTCGTCCTAATGCCGGAAAGTCCAGTCTTATCAATGCACTGATGGGTGAAGATCGCAATATCGTAACAGAAATTGCCGGAACCACACGCGACAGCATCTACACTCGATATACCAAATTTGGTTTCGATTTTTATCTCGTTGACACAGCAGGTATACGCAAGAAGAACAAGGTTACGGAAGACCTTGAGTTCTATAGTGTCATGCGTAGTATCCGTGCCATAGAAAATTCCGACGTTTGTATTCTCATGCTCGATGCTACCCGTGGCATTGAGGGACAGGACATGAACATTTTCCAACTCATACAGAAGAACAACAAGAGCTTGGTAGTGGTGGTTAACAAGTGGGATCTCGTAGAAGACAAGAATCAGAAAGTAATCGACACTTTCAAGAATGCCATCTACAACCGCATGTCTCCTTTCGTGGACTTCCCTATCATCTTTGCCTCCGCTCTTACCAAACAGCGAATTCTCAAAGTGCTCGAAACAGCCAAGGATGTCTATCTCAATCGCGAGCGTCATATAGGAACCAACAAACTCAATGAGGTGATGCTCCCCATTATCGAGCAGACGCCACCACCATCCATCAAAGGCAAATACATCAAGATTAAGTATTGTTCGCAGTTACCCAACACGCAGATTCCTTCCTTCGTGTTCTACGCTAATCTGCCACAATATGTCAAAGAGCCATATCGCCGGTTCCTGGAAAACAAAATCCGCGAGAACTGGTCAATGCACGGCTGCCCCATCAACATCTTTATCCGCCAAAAGTAAGGTTACATTGAGTTTCATACAATGAATATATTATTTCCTTGAAGCGGAAATTTAAAATCCCTCCGCCGACAACGCCGACGGAGGGATTTCTTAAATAGACAAATCATTATGCGGACACCATTATATTTCTTCTTGCTCCTCCTTGTTTCAACCTTCATAGGATGCCAATCAGAAAAGAAACCCGAGGACGTGGCTGCTCTTACTGCAAAGGCCTATTATGAACAGTTGCTCGAAGGCAAATACGACCAGTTTGTCGATGGGCATTACCAAACAGATTCCATTCCGGCCAGCTATCGCGAACAACTCATTGCCAATGCCAAGATGTTTATCGGTCAGCAAAAAGACGATCATCGTGGTATACTGCAAGTTCGTATTGTAGACGCCAAGACCGACACCACCCACCATGTATCCAATGTCTATCTGGCATTGTCATACGGGGATAGTACCACCGAAGAAATCGTTGTTCCAATGGTATACGTAAAAGGCGTGTGGTACATGAAATAGGACGAACATCCCTTCAACAAAGACAAAGATTGAGAAATAATATTATATAGTGATGAATAAGTTTTAATCTCTGAATCCGGATTATTCATCAATATCATCAATTTTTCAGTTCTATACGGAACGTAGTGCCTTTACCCACTTCGGAGTTTTTCACCCATATTCGTCCACGGTGATACTCCTCCACGATACGCTTAGCAAGTGAGAGACCCAGTCCCCATCCTCGTTTTTTAGTAGTAAAGCCAGGGCGGAACACATTGGCAATATCCTTTTTACGGATACCCTTTCCCGTATCTTGCACCTCCACTGCCACCCGGTCTGTCATTTCAATGACGCGAACCGTTATTGTACCACCCTTGTCACCAATGGCATCACAAGCGTTCTTGCAAAGATTTTCCAGTACCCATCCGAAAAGATTGGAATTGAAAGACAACCATACTGTGTTGGATGGCATTTCTGCGAAAATATGTACTTTCTGCGAAGTACGTCGATCCATATATTCTACAACGTTCTTGACTACCTCCGTAAGATTCTCCTCATGTAACTCAGGTACAGAACCTATCTTACTGAATCTGTCTGCCACCAATTGAAGGCGGGCTACATCCTTGTTAATTTCTGCTATGGTATCGTCGTTTGGATACTGCTCCTTAAGAATTTCCATCCATCCGAGAAGACTCGATATCGGAGTGCCTAACTGGTGGGCAGTCTCCTTGCTCAACCCCGCCCATACACGATTCTGCTCCGAACGCTTGGCTGTAAGGAGAGCGTAAACAAGCACAAGGATAAAGACAAAGAGAACGCTGAGCTGAACCAATGGATACAATGACAGGCGCTTCAACATCAAAGAGTCGTCGTAGCAAACAAAGATGTAGTCTGGGTGACGGCTATCATCTATAGCAATTCTGATATATCTTCCTCCTGCCATCAGTTCGCCGCCAAGTTCTTTCACTTGTCGAATACTGTCAACATGGTTGTCAGCATGCAAAGAAACATTTCTGAAAGTCTGAGCATTTCCCTTAGAATCGAGGACAATAACAGGAATCGTGTGATTTTCGTTCAGCACTTTCAGTACAAGACCGAGATTGGTGTTCTCATCCGCCTGACTAAGCGAGCGCATGGCCTCTGCCCATACCTCCATTCTTGCCTGTTCCTCACGTTTGAGGTCACGTGTCAGGAAATGGGTATAAACCAGCGAGCCGGCTACGATGACTATCGCTGCCAACAGCAAAATAAATTTTACCTGTCGAATCCTGTCTGTCCATTCCATGGGAACGTCTAACTTTAAGGTTTACAATATTATAACGCCTCTGCCTATTGTGATATTGTGAACTCCAGTAAAAACAAAAGCAAATGAATCTGCGGAATACCTTATAAGATTAGTAGAAGCCCATAAAAATCCCTCTCTATCAGATGCTACAAAATATAAGAAGAGCCATATCTAAACCCTTGTTATGAGGGTTTAGACATGGCTCTTCTCGTATTGAGTAAGTCTATATGCTAAACTAAGAGTTTCTTGTCAGCCGTTAAAGCTTTGATTAGAAACTGCACTTTTTCAAGTCAACCGTCAGGCGTTGATTCAGAGACATTCCTTTTCAAATCCAACAGTAAGCGTCGTTAGGAAATTACCTTTTTATATTCGAAAACTCTTCCCATTAAATTTGAATCTAATCACAATTATCTACAAACAGAAGAATGATGTGCTTCTATTTGTTATTCTTTGTGATTCCTAAGTAATTGAAAAACTTGTCTGGCCAATAGTTCATAATAAGTCTTTCCGGGAACTGAACGGCGTCAAGCAAAGGATAGAGCCGCTCATAGTCACCTATCATATAAGAAATGTGCGCATCACTCCCAAGGATGACAGGAACATCCATATCCTTACAAAGGCGGAGAATTTCCAAATTGTTCTCCTTGGCTCCATTCATCTGCCGTATGGGTGCGAGTGAATGATTATTGATTTCCAAAAGCGTATGACTTTCTTTCGAGACTTTGACCAATGTAGGGAAATCCAATTCCGCAGTACCGTCACCTGGATGACTGATGATATGTATTCGAGGATCGCGCATCACCTTCACCACACCAGAGGTATTTTCCTCGCGGGTACCTGGTTCCCAACACAATCTGTGAATACCGGCAATGCGGATATCCAGTCGTTCCATAATGTGGTCATCCAGGTCGATTTCGCCATTTGTATTGAGGATGTTTATTTCACAACCCAGCAGCAAATGAACTCCGTCAATGTGTCTCGGTACGCAGTGAAGATTGTTAAAGTAAATAGGCCGGCATGTACCGGGAATACTAGGACCATGCTCAGTGATTCCAAGCACCTCTATACCCTTTTGAGCAGCAGCAGCCACCATTTCCTGCAAGGTACTATAGGCATGTCCCGATGCCACCGTGTGAGTATGAACGTCCAATAATATCTTAGCCATATAATTCTTAAATTATTCAGTTGCAAAATTACAAAAAATATCGTGAATGAGTGTAGTTCGTTCCTTCCTTTTCTATCGGCCAACAATCTGCATCAGTATACCCCTTACTTCTTTTCTCATAACAAAGCTAAAGCTATTTCGCAATAACATTACAAAAAGAAAGGTAATTCGTTATTTCTGTGACATTTTATTATTGATATAAGGCAAGAATTTGTAACTTTGCACCAACAATCATTAAATGATACAGCAATGAATATCAGAAAGGCAACACCCGAGGATGCAGGAGCACTTCTTGAGATTTACCGTCCTTATGTAGAGCACACTGCCATTACCTTTGAGTATGATGTACCGACAGTGGAAGAGTTCCGACAAAGGATTATCAACGTCACCCGCTCCTATCCGTATCTCGTGTCAGAAGAGAATGGCACCGCTGTAGGCTATGCCTATGTGGGACCGTTCAAGGACCGTGCAGCCTATCAGTGGTCGGTGGAAACATCAATCTATATTTCACCGGACTACAGACGACACGGTATTGGCAAAGAGCTCTATTCCCACCTCGAACAAATCTGCGCTAAGATGGGAATCCAAAACATGTATGCATGTATCTCATATGTTGAGCCAGAAGATGAATACCTAACTTTGGACAGTGTACGCTTCCACGAGCATTTAGGATACAGAATGGTGGGTCGCTTTATCAAATGCGGTCTGAAGTTCAACAGATGGTACGACATGGTATGGATGGAAAAACTCATTGGCAATCATAAGATAATACTGGACGGAAACAGCAAGCCCGCCTTTATTTAGTTCTTTTTGCAAAGGGGAACATTAATTGTTCAAATTACTTGATTAAAGTCAAATAATTAAGGGACAACATACCGAAATGCATGGTTTTAAGTATTTATTCGTATCTTTGTGACTCACAAATACAAAGATTATGAATACTTATCAGCATCATTTCCGCAAACGCTTCGTTCATCCCATGCAGCACTTCATCCATGCTGAACAGTCGAGCGGTGTGGTACTGGCCC
>JBMNUW010000007.1:0-42663 GCA_050946475.1 Prevotella sp. | reverse complement strand
ATTTTTGCACCAATGTAATTTTTTGTAAAACGCAACAAAAACAGTCATTATGCGACAGATAATCCAGCATTTCACAGATGATGATCTTTATAAGTTTTCCATGTGCTGTGCAGTGATAGACAACTATCCGAGAGCTCAGGTTAAATATAGTTTCGTAGACCGTAATCACACAGCCTATCCTGAAGGCTTCGACCAATTGGTAAGAGAGCAGATAGGCTATTTGGAAAATTTAGTTATTACCGACGAGGAAATAGCCTTCATGCGTCGCAAATGTTCTTTTATTCCTGAATGGTTCTATCCTTATTTAAAAGGCTTCCGTTACAGTAAGGACTGGGTGAAAGTATGGATGGACGAACAAAGACAACTGCACATTGAGATAGAGGGAGCCTGGAGTGATACCATACTACTCGAGGTGAAGGTCTTGGCTATAGTTTCTGAACTCTACTATATGGTTACAGGACAGGAGTCGGTCGACTATGACGGCTACTACAAGAAGAGCTATGAGAAAGCGTCCCAGTTGTTGGAGGCAGGATGTAAGTTTTCCGACTTTGGAACCCGACGCCGACTTTCGTTCCGTGCTGAAGACACGGCCGTGAGAGCGATGAAGGACTGTTGTAACAGCAAGTCTTGGCCTGGTAAGTTCGTTGGAACAAGCAATGTATATCTAGCCATGAAATACGATCTTACACCTGTAGGTACAATGGCTCATGAATTCATATGTGCTATCGGCGGTATGTACGGTCCGCAGATGGCCAATAATTTAGCCATGAATGCATGGCGAAACACCTTCCGCGGTGCCTTGGGTACTTATCTTTACGATTCCTTCGGCTGGGACATCTTTTCTTTGAACTTTTCCGAGGATTTCGCAAACCTTTTCAAAGGCCTTCGTGTAGACAGTGGCGACAATCGAGAGGAATTGATGAAGATAGTGAAAAAATACCAATCATTTGGTATTGACCCGAAGACCAAGCAGGTGATTTTTTCCAATGCACTCGACACGAAAAGTGCTATTGAAGTACAGCGAATGGCTGAAAACTACGTACAGCCTTCCTTCGGAATTGGTACACACTTCACCAATGATTTCAATGGAGTGGAGCCATTGAACATCGTTATCAAGCTTGTGGCTGCAAAAATTACGGAGGCGTGGCCCTATTACAACGAT
The DNA here is from genome assembly GCA_050946475.1 of Prevotella sp. Taxonomy (GTDB): domain Bacteria; phylum Bacteroidota; class Bacteroidia; order Bacteroidales; family Bacteroidaceae; genus Prevotella. Next base: position 41,501 of record JBMNUW010000007.1, on the reverse strand, counting down.
ACTTGTAAACTTAGTGATGAACCTGAAAAGCATATAGGGAAGCCGGAAGTTATAGAACGATTCAAGGCTGCCATACATCTGCAATAAAGAAGCCAGGACTGCTATTCATTTACGACGAAAAAGATTAAAAATCATCATTTCTTGGTATTGTAGACTCTAAGAAATCAATGTAACTTTGCAACAACTGAAGCCGGACAGGACTTTCAAACGGATAGTTGTCTTCAATAATATGTTAACATGCTCTGATGACGCTTCGTATAGAAACGACCGATTGCCGGCGGAATAAGAAAAGACTAATTTAAAGCGTAAAAGACAATGAAGATTGAAAAGATTCATGCCAGAGAAATTTTAGATTCACGCGGCAATCCTACGGTGGAAGTTGAAGTTACACTTGACAATGGAATTATGGGCAGGGCCAGTGTACCCTCTGGTGCATCTACCGGTGAAAACGAAGCTCTTGAACTCCGCGATGGCGATAAAAATCGCTTTGGAGGCAAAGGTGTATTGAAAGCCGTAGATAATGTAAACAACATCATAGCACCAACATTGAAGGGTGATGACGTGTTGAATCAGCGAGCCTTAGATTATAAGATGCTGGCACTCGACGGTACTCCCACCAAGAGCAAGCTCGGGGCTAATGCCATTCTTGGAGTATCCCTGGCAGCCGCTCATACTGCAGCTAAGGCACTTGGCATGCCTCTTTACAGATATATCGGCGGCTGCAACACCTATGTGTTGCCTGTTCCTATGATGAACATCATCAATGGAGGCGCTCACTCTGATGCACCTATCGCTTTCCAGGAATTCATGATCCGTCCTGTGGGAGCAAAGTCTGAGCATGAGGCAATTCGCATGGGCGCCGAAGTATTCCATCAGTTACAGAAAAATTTAAAGAAACGCGGTCTTTCCACTGCTGTAGGAGATGAAGGTGGTTTTGCTCCTAAGCTCGATGGAATCGAAGATGCTTTGCAAAGCATTGTTGACGCAGTGAAAGATGCTGGCTATGAGCCCGGTAAGGATGTCACTATCGCCATGGACTGTGCAGCCAGCGAATTTTCTGTAGTTAAGGACGGTAAGTTCTACTATAACTATGCACAGCTCTCTAACGGTATGCCTAAAGACCCCAACGGTAAGACTCTGAGTGATGATGAGCAAATTGCCTATCTAAGTGAACTTATCAGCAAATATCCTATCGATTCTATCGAGGATGGACTTGACGAAAACGACTGGGAAGGCTGGGTAAAAATGACTGACGCCCTTGGAGATCACTGTCAATTAGTTGGCGACGACCTCTTCGTAACCAACACCCACTTCCTGAAGAAAGGAATCAAAATGGGAGCCGGCAATGCCATCCTTATAAAAGTGAACCAGATAGGTTCGCTCACCGAAACTCTCGAGGCCATCGAAATGGCTCACCGACATGGCTATAACACCGTGACCTCTCACCGTTCCGGCGAAACAGAAGACACAACTATTGCCGACATTGCTGTGGCTACAAATTCCGGACAAATCAAGACGGGAAGCATGTCACGTACAGACCGAATGGCAAAGTATAACCAGCTTATCCGTATTGAAGAACAGTTAGGTGAAAGCGCTGTCTACGATATACCAAACTAAAGTAAATCTTATCACTTCTTTAAATATTGCTGTCTCTTTTGGCATGGGAATTTCCAGAGCTGAAAGAGACAGCATTTTTTAATGCCAAATCATAAGATTAAATGATTGATGATAAAAAACAACTATATATCCTTAATAAGAACATTTTCTTTACTTTACCAACCTAAAATACGATTTTTTTATGTAAGTTTGCAAACGAATCAAAATCACTTGTTATATGAAAGAATTCCTCAAATATGTAGTAGCCACAATAGTGGGTTTGTTGGTGTTTGGTATAATTATCACTGCACTGGGCGTGATGAGTCTGGTGGGAATGGTAGCATCAACAAGCGCAACTCAGTCAGTACCTAAGAACTCAGTATTAGTGTTGAAACTTGATGGCTCGCTTGACGAACAGGCATCGGACAATTTGATGAACCAGTTGAACGGCACAACATCGATTGGCCTTAATGATATGTTGAAGGCTATCAGCAAAGCCAAAAAGAGTGACAAGATACGTGGCATCTACATTGAAGCACAAGGACTTAGAACCAATTTCGCACAGTTGCAAGAGTTGAGAGGGGCTTTGGCTGACTTCAGGAAGTCTGGTAAAAAGATAATCAGTTATGGAGAAACATACGGACAGGGTGAATATTATTTGGCCTCTGTTTCCGATAAGGTGCTTCTCAATCCCCAGGGAATGATTTTATGGCGTGGATTAGGAGGTACTTCTTTTTATTATAAAGATGCTCTGGAAAAGTTGGGTATTAAAGTTATTGCCTGCAAGGTCGGCAAATACAAAAGCCTGCCGGAGATGTTCACTGAGGAGCGCATGAGCGAAGCCAATCGTGAACAGACTGAAAGATACTTACAACTGGCTTGGCAACAGATACTCACAGATGTGGGAAAAAGCCGCGGCATCAGCACAGTTTCACTAAACACCTATGCTGACAGTTTGTATGCACTGGCCGCTCCTGAGCTTTTGCTGAAACGCAAAATGGTGGATGGCTTGTGTTATACTGACGAAGTAAAAGATCAAGTGAAGAAATTCTTCGGTTTGGACAAGGATGATGACATCAGTCAGGTGTCTGCAAGTGATCTTTGCAATGCTCCTGAAGACGACGAGGACGACCACGTGGCCATTTACTATATGCAAGGCGATATTGTTGACCAAATGCTACCATCAAGTTTCGGTAGTAACGAGCCTGTGATAGATGCAACGAAGGTGTGTCCGGACTTAGAAGAACTAGCCGATGACGATGATGTCAAGGCAGTGGTCATTCGCATCAATTCGGGAGGTGGTTCTGCCTATGCTTCCGAGCAAATTTGGCATCAGATTGAAAAACTGAAGCAGAAGAAGCCCGTAGTGGTATCAATGAGCGGCATGGCTGCATCAGGTGGATATTACATCAGTTGTGGAGCTAACTATATCTTTGCAGAGCCTACTACACTCACAGGCAGCATTGGCATATTCGGGCTCTTCACCGATGCATCCGGACTGCTCAGCAACAAACTCGGAATCAAGACGGATGAGGTGAAGACCAATCGAAATACTAATATACTGAGCCTAGGACAGCCTTTAACACCCGAACAGATTGGACTGCTCCAGGCATATATAGACCGTGGCTACTTCACCTTCAAATCACGAGTGGCTCAAGGTCGCAAAATGACTATGGCACAGGTTGAGGAGCGTGCACAGGGCCATGTGGTGATGGGTTCTGACGCGCTGAAAATGAAACTAGTCGATGAACTTGGCGGTATTGACAAAGCTGTTGCCAAGGCTGCAAAGTTGGCTAAGCTCAATAAGTTCAGTACTGTGGAATATCCTGTCCCTTCAAGCTGGATGGAACAGCTCCTCAACTCGGGCTCCGGTCGTAACAGTTTACTCGATGAGCAATTGAAGCTCTATCTTGGTGCTCTTTATGAGCCGGTGATGATGCTGGGACAAATAGAGCATTTAGATATGTTGCAGGCTCGGGCACCTATCATATTGATAAACAACTAAAAAAGGAATAGTGGCAAGACAAATAAGGACAGAGGGTGACCTCATAAAAATCAATGAGTGGCTGTTGCCGCTCAGTTGGCTCTACGGACTTGGAGTATCGATTAGAAACCGATGCTTCGAACTCGGAATTCTCAAGGAAAAATCATTCGACATTCCCGTTATTTCCGTAGGGAACATTACGGTGGGCGGTTCTGGGAAAACTCCACATGTGGAATATCTCGTTCGCCTGCTCCGACAATATGTTCAAGTAGGCGTACTTTCCAGAGGCTACAAGCGCAAGAGCCGGGGATATGTACTGGCTGAAGACGATACGCCAATGAAAAGCATAGGTGACGAGCCTTTTCAGATGAAACGTAAATTTCCTGACGCTTATATCGCTGTAGACAAAAATCGCTGTCGAGGCATTGAAAGATTGACGCATGATGAAAAAACCAAAGATGTCGACGTCATCCTGCTCGACGATGCCTTCCAGCATAGATATGTTAAACCAGGCATTAATATTCTTCTGGTAGACTATCATCGCCTCATTATCTATGATAAACTGCTTCCAGCAGGTAGACTTCGTGAACCTCTGAGTGGGAAAAACCGTGCCGACATGGTTATTGTAACAAAATGTCCGAAAGATCTCAAGCCTATGGAATACCGTGTCTTGACAAAGGTTCTCAACCTCTTCCCCTATCAGCAACTCTATTTTACTTCTATAGACTATGCAAAACTTCGTCCTGTCTTTGCTTCGCCAGCGAAAGGACATGAGAACGACAATACAAGCATGTCGGATAAGGACAGAAAAGAAGATCTCTCCGAGTCTTCTATGAAATTCAATGCAGAAGATCTACGTGGCAAGCATGTATTATTGCTCACCGGCATCGCATCGCCAGAACAAATGGAAAACGACTTGAAGTCTTATTGCCTTTCAATAACTCCCTTGCGCTATGGAGACCATCATAATTTCAATGAACGTGATGCTGCGCGTATCAATGCCGCCTTTGAACAGATGGCTGAACCGAAAATTATTGTCACAACGGAGAAAGACGCTGTACGTCTCCTTAATGTCACAGGACTTACACAACAAGTGAAAGACAATCTTTTTGCATTGCCTATCACCATCAGTTTCATGCTTGACCAAAAAGAAATCTTTAATCAAAATATTATTAGCTATGTACGAAAAAATTCAAGAAACAGCATCCTGGTTAAGAAAAAGGATGACTACAACCCCCAAAGTAGCCATCATTCTGGGCACGGGCCTCGGACAATTAGCTTCAGAGATAACTGACTCTTATGAGTTTCCATATAAAGATATTCCCAATTTTCCTATCTCAACGGTCGAGGGTCATGCCGGTAAACTGATTTTCGGTAAGTTGGGGGGAAAAGATATTATGGCTATGGAAGGACGATTCCATTTTTATGAAGGCTATAATATGAAGGAAGTCACCTTTCCAATTCGGGTGATGTATGAATTGGGCATAAAAACGTTATTTGTGAGCAATGCCTCCGGAGGTATGAATCCATCGTTCAGCATTGGAGATTTGATGATAATCTGTGACCACATCAATCTTTTCCCTGAGCATCCTCTTCATGGAAAGAATTTTCCCACAGGCCCCCGCTTCCCCGATATGCATGAAGCCTATGATCATGAATTGATAGCTTTGGCAGACGAAATTGCAAAAGAGAAAGGAATCAAGGTGCAGCATGGAGTTTATGTTGGTGTGCAAGGTCCTACTTTTGAGACACCTGCCGAATATAAAATGTACCATATGCTCGGTGGTGATGCTGTTGGTATGTCTACTGTACCTGAGGTAATTGTAGCACGTCATTGCGGCCTTCGTGTCTTCGGAGTAAGCATCATTACGGACCTTGGCGGCTTTGATGTACCTGTAGAGGTGAGTCACGAAGAAGTGCAAAAAGCAGCCAATGCAGCACAACCTCGCATGACTGAAATCATGAGAGAGATGATTCGACGTTCATAGGCAACGGTCTTACATATTTGTGATGATATCTTTATATGAATTTATAGATATTCTTTAATATTATTTGATACACCTTTTTATAACAAGGCTTACATGGATATTTCCGAATTGGGTGAGTTTGGCCTTATCGACCGACTCACTAAAGATATAAAAATGAAAAACGCTTCCACCTTGAAAGGTGTTGGAGATGATTGTGCCGTGCTCCATTATCCCGATAAGGAAGTGCTTGTGACTACAGATATGCTCATGGAAGGGGTTCATTTCGACCTCACGTATATTGACATGGAGCATTTGGGCTATAAGTCAGCCATGGTAAACATCTCCGACATCTTTGCCATGAACGGACGGCCACGACAGCTAATTGTTTCCCTGGCTCTTGGTAAGAGATTTCATGTTGAAGATTTAGATGATTTTTATCATGGACTCACAATGGCCTGCGACAAATGGGGTGTGGATATCGTGGGAGGAGATACAACATCTTCGTATACAGGTCTCGCCATCAGTATCACATGCATTGGTGAAGCTCGTAGGGAGGACATCGTCTACAGGTGCGGGGCAAATGAGACCGATATCATCTGTGTTTCAGGTGATTTGGGCGGAGCCTACATGGGACTTCAATTACTGGAACGTGAAAAGCGGGTCTATTATGATCAACTGAGCAGCATTCGGCGTAAAATGGCCGATGCTAAAAAAGCCGGCAACACAAAGTTGATAGCAAAGCTTGAACAAGACGAAAGGCAACTAAGTGACTTTCAACCTGACTTTGCAGGAAAAGAGTACCTTTTGGAAAGGCAGCTCAAACCTGAAGCCCGAGGAGACATTATCCAACTTCTAGACCAACAAAATATTCATCCGACGGCAATGATGGATATCTCCGACGGACTGAGTAGTGAATTACTTCACATCTGTCATCAGAGTCATTGTGGATGTCGAGTCTACGAGAAAAATATCCCCATTGATTATCAGACAGCCGTTCAGGCAGAAGAATTCAACATGAACCTCACTACTTGCGCCCTCAATGGCGGAGAAGATTACGAGTTGTTGTTCACAGTTCCTATTGGTGATCATGAGAAAATAGAATCTTTAGAAGATATTCATCAAATAGGATACATTACCAAAGAATCTCTCGGCTGCCGTCTCATAACACGTGATAATCAGGAATTCGATATCATTGCCCAAGGATGGAATCCTTTGAAAAAATAAAGATCAATCAAAATTGGGTAAAATTTCTGTCAATTAAATACTGGCGACCAGACATCAATCTTGTGTTGGTCGCCATTTTTATTATTAGTCATCGATACTGTTTAACATATCTTTTAATGGAATAGCACGTGGAACTCGATGCCAAACAGCATCAAAGCTCTCACGAAAGATATACTTTGGGAGAGCGAAATAGCGTCGTTGAGGATTCAAGACATCATCATTGATAGAAGAAAGATTCATGGAGGACAAAGTTGGGACACAGACAAGTGCATGGGTTTAATAAAGACGTAACTCTCCATCTTAAGCCCAAGAAATTTCGAGACCACCATGCATCAGCATTATGCTCAAAGTTTGTAAAAGATTATGTCCGAACGGCTTGAAACGGGTGTACTAATTAAGGCCGTAAATCCGTTCTAAGGTTATTAATAAAAGTTAACCTTAAAAAGAAATTCGGGAGGAATGCCCTTAATTCAAAAACTTTCCGTACCTTTGCAACCGCTTACAAAAATAAGATTGGTGCCTTAGCTCAGGTGGTAGAGCAATGGACTGAAAATCCACGTGTCCTTGGTTCAACTCCAAGAGGTACCACATAAAAAGGTGATTGCAAATTTGCAATCACCTTTTTGTTTTTAGATATTTCCTTTATAGAAAAAACATTATTCCGTTTCATAACCAAAATACGAACCTTTGGTCTCTATGGGCAATTGGCGTTTCATCCAAGCTGGTTCGGGAGCGTCTTTCAATTCATAATCAAAGAACTGTTGTAGACGTATAGAGAGATCCTTACGGTTACGTCGTTGTTTCAGATTGTGCGCCTCATTATTATATTCCAACAACCAGGCAGGCTTGCCAAGCCGACGCAATCCCATGAACATTTCGATGCCTTGATACCAAGGTACAGCCCCGTCAGCATCATTATGCATGATGAGAACCGGTGTATTAACCTGAGGTAATTTAAAAAGAGGTGAATTTGAAATGTAAAGCTCAGGGGCTTGCCACAATGTTCGCCCGATGCGACTCTGAGTCTGCTCATATTGGAACTGTCGGCTCATGCCTGTTTGCCAACGGATGCCACCATAAGCACTTGTCATGTTGGCCACGGGGGCTCCTGCTCCAGCAGCGCGAAACATATTGGTGCGAGTAATGAGATAAGCCACTTGATAACCACCCCAGCTCTGCCCCTGAATTGCTATACGATCGCGGTCAACCCAAGGATGCTTCATAATACTTTCTACACCACTGCAGATACAATTGTATGCACATTCTCCCGGAATGCCTGCTTTGTAAACAATGTCCGGAACAAAGACAAGGTAGCCTCTGGAAGTATAAAACGTGATATTGATAGTTGACCAGCTAGGTTGAGGTGTTATATAGTCATAGAGCGTTTCTGACCGTTTCTCATAGAAGTACACCATCATGGGATATTTCTTCGTGGAATCAAAATCTTCCGGCTTATAGAGAAGTCCATCGAGTCGAGTACCGTCATAAGCCGTCCAGTGGTGAAGTTCCACAGTACCCCAGTTATAGTCTTTTTGTTGAGGATTTATGGCAGTTAGCTTTCTGTTGCTCTTCCATTTTCCAGAGGTCAGGTAAAGGTCCATTGGCTCTTGGAAATTTCCGCGTTCATAGAGATATATGTCTTTAAAACGAGCTTTTTTAACTGCAGCATAGGAATATCCTGCAGGAGTGATGAGCATTTCAGAATGTTCGCTTGATGGAGTGATTTCAGCCACACCGTTCATTTTCGTTTTCTCGTCAAAGACTGAGAGAAGCATTTTTTCATCATACTTTATGAAGCTGTCGTCTTCGGCATCCTTGGTGTTCAGATAACGGTACACTCTTCCTTGTCTACGTCCTTCTCCTCCTGTTATACAAACCGGCTTTCCACCTGAAAGAGGCAAGCGCCAAAGGTCATAACGATCATAGACGATAACATCACGATCATTGTCTGTGAAACCGACAAGTCCATAACTTTCAGGCAACATAGGCATATCGTTTTCCTCGTTCCAAAAATTCTGTGTTAATCCATCCGTCAGACTAAACTTTCGACCAGAAGCGATGTCATGACACATCCATTGACGTTTTTGTAAATCATACCAGACAACAGACTTTCCGCCGGGAGACAATCGGGCATATTCAACTCTCGCCGAATCAATAAGATAACGCTTACCTGTAGTAATGTTTATGAGGGAGAGCTTCAATGGCATCTGAATATCCCATTGTGAAGGTAATACGGCTGTTGTCTCGTCAGTGGAAAGAGCCCAAGGACTATCGCCATACGAGGCCAGACTGATTTTGTCGAACATAGATGTTGTGAGTGCATGCAGACGACCATTGCGCAAGATGGCAGGAACTGTACGACGTATCACACTAGCCTTATTAGCCTTCAACATTGGCGGCAATTCAGGCGCGTCGTAATTCCAGATGTCCAACGAAGCGGATTCGAAATCTACAATATTTGAATCTTTTGGCGCAATGAACGGTGCCACTCCTGCAAAGATTCTTTTACCGTCACGACTATAATATGGGCTGGCATTTTCTGTTAGCCCCCACCCCGCCGGTACATCTGCTACAGCATCGCTGCCGGCTAACTTTCTGGCATTTACATCTCCCGTCTTGTACTCCCATAGTTCGCAATGTTTCGAACCGGTTGACAGAGTATCTTTAGAGGTGAGAAAGAGCAATTTACTGCCATCATATGAGAAAACAGGCTTAGAACAGAAGGGTACTGTATCAGTAACCATCACGTTTCGTCCCGTCTTTGTATCAAAGATTCCTATCCATTGCTTCAATTTTGCCGTCTTGCCGACATAGGCAAAGTAATGACCGAATCGGTCAGATACGAATGAACTTACATGGTTCAAAGTGTCGGCAGCAAGACCATTGAGTCTACATACCAGCATAGGCTTTCCTATATCCTTTTTGTTGCGCTCTTTTTTTGCAATAATTGTTGTATCGGAAGAAAGGAAAGCAAAGGTCTCTATGGAACGCGCTCCTATTTTGAAATCTGAAGCAGAAGGATATTTTTTGATTTTTCCTGTATAAACATTAACAACTGCAATTGAGTCTTTCGGGAACTTGTCGTTTTTCCATTTCTTAATACGAGCTTTACGTCGTGTGGCAAAAGGGGCTTTTACTACGCAAACCACATAGCGACTGTCCCAGGTTATGTGTGGACGCTTGCCTCGTTCCACCTTGATGGGCTTTGACTTCTTACCTGTATGAATATATAGTAAGGTGTCACCTTCTTGCGGAGAAACTGTGTATACCACCACATTTCCATTGTTAGAAACGAGAGGTGAACCTATTGATTGCCACTTATCGTAGACGCTGTGATCGAGCGGACGCTTTTGAGCCAAAGACTCTAGTGTGAAGCAGCATAGAATCCAAATAATGCATGTTAACAAGCATGTCTTAGGATGATGATACAATCGATATTTCATGGTTTTGTGTGGTTGATTTTTTAGTTAGTGCTTACGTATAATTTCCTTTTGAATAATACCTGCAAGCGCTTTGGCACCTTTCTCAGTAGGATGAACTCCGTCATTCTGCATCATTCCTTCAGATGCTGAAGGGAAAAGTGAATGAAGATTTATAAACTGTAGATGACGCTTGCTTGCCACTTTGCGAATGACCGGTATGATATTATTGACAAGAATGCTGTCGCGGATGCCCCATTTCGTGCTTGTCGGTGTACGAAGAACCGTAATGGGAGCACCAAGAAGAATACGCGGATGTGAAGTCAACGATTGCAAGGAGTCTATCATTGCATTGAGGTTTGACTCAAAATCTTTTCCATACTGCCAGTTTTCAGGTTTGGTGTCGTTGGTACCCAGCATAATGATGGCAATATCAGGTTGGAAATTCCTTGCATCCTTCCAGGCGGTTTCTTTCATATATGGTAAATTACCCTTATTAAGTAATGTTCTTGCCGAAACACCAAAATTTTTCACTACATAGTTATCTCCAAGCATGTTCTGTAAGTAGGCAGGATAACTGTAAGCGTCACGCATGTCAATACCCATACCATCCGTGATACTGTTTCCTATACAAGCCACGCGCACGGCCTTTGGATTTGGTGCCTTGAGATTGTCGAGCCATGAAGTAAGTTCCTGGAGCATCTGTTGATGATAGGTAAAAGAAGGACGGAAACCAAAGCCGTGACCACCCGTTGGATAGACCATAAGGGCACAGTTGTTACCTTCCTGTCGCATGGCAGCGTAATAAGCTATACCGTTGGTAACAGGTGGTACAACTCTATCATCATTTGCCAGGATGACGATAGCCGGCGGAGTGAGATGGCCTCGCACGGCTTTAGAGGAAGTCCATTCGTTGACGAGCTTCTGGTCGTGACGACCCTCGCCGAGGAAGCCCAATACTGAACCTTTGTGCGAATCACGCTCATTCATGGAGATGACAGGATAGAAAAGAATGGAAAAGTTGGGACGTGCATCCCAAGGGGCATGTGTACTCACTGCGGAGGCTAGATGTCCACCGGCAGAGAATCCCATGATTCCTACGTCATAAGGGTTGACATGCCACGAGAGAGCTGAGTCGCGTACTGTTCGTATGGCCCGATAGGCATCCGAAAGAGGAATGTTTCTGTCTCCGTTGGGCATACGGTAGGTCAGTACAAAGTAAGCGATACCCTGTCGGTTGAAATAATCGGCCCAGTCGTAACCTTCATGATTGATGGCTAGATGTGAGTAGCCGCCTCCAGGAAGGTCTACTACTGCCCTGCCTGAAGGAGATTCTGGCAGAAAGGCTTCTATCTTCGAAGCACCGTCTTCCGAGTTGACTAGCGTGAATCTTCTTGATGTCTGGGCATCAGCCGTAGTATCAAAGAAAAGAAGGTAAGAAAGGAAAATCAGTTGACTGAGAATATAATTAGAAATTTTCATATAATATTTGTATTAATAATCTTTATTCTATTCAAAAGTTACTGTACCGAGATTCCATTTACGTTTTTATGTCCGTATCAAATCCGAAGAGAGCGAAATCGGCACGTGCAGGATCATCTGGAAAAACTTGTTTCATAGCGGTTGTTAGTTTTACAACAGCCGACCAACCGGCTGTCTTGTTCTGAAGAACTCCCAGACGATTAGCCATTTGCAATACATGTGTATCAAGTGGAATGAAAAGTGATGTCTTGGGAATGAATGATGTCCATAACCCCAGGTCCACAGGGGATTTGTCCCGAACCATCCATCGCAGAAACATACAAGGACGCTTACAAGCTGAACTATGAGGTCGTGGTACAAACAGTGGTACGTTTTGAGACCAAAAATATTCACTGAGCTCTTCGAGAACTTTCAATCCTTTACTGTCGGCTTCATGGACATTTTGCGCTGCCATTTTTGCAAATCTGCCTATAGAGCCGTATTTTAATAGTAAACTTTGTAACACGGTAAGAAAGCGGCGCATGTCTTTATAAGTATATAGACGATAGAAGCAGCGTTGAACATCTGGTATGAATGCCTCATATTTCCCATTAAGAATCCAATGATACAGATCACCACCTGCCGACTGGAGCAGTTGCTCTATTTTAGGCATAAACTGTTGACGAGATCCATAGCTCAAAGCGGCTGCCACAAATGCCGTAACTTCCTGATTGGCCCTACCCTTCACTTGGTGCATAAACCATGAAGGATCTCCATTCAAGAAATCCTGAGTCTCATAAAGAGATGCATAATTTCGAAGCTGAGTAATAACGGCTTGACTTAGCATTATTGAAACATATGGAAATAGAGATAGACCATAAGAGCCAACATTATCACGAGAATAATAGTCCTGATAAGGCAACTTGCTATTTTTTTGACGACAATGACGCCGAGGATGATAGCTACAATTACAAAGACATAATATGCAAATGAATTATCCATAATATTGAAAGATTGTTTGATGGAAGAGATGACAAAAACTCAAAAGAGTGATTTAAAGGAAGAAGGCACTGGGGTGGAAAACTCCATTGGCTTATGAGTTACGGGATGATAGAAGCAAAGTACATAGGCATGAAGACAGAGACGACCGAGAGGATCGTCGCCGTTTCCGTATTTGACGTCTCCACAGACGGGATGCCCCATATCGGCTGCATGAACGCGAATTTGGTTTTTGCGCCCGGTTTCTAATCGAAACTCAACAAGAGAATGATTGGCTGTCCGACGGAGTGTATGAAAATGGGTTACGGCATATTTACCACCATTATCCACTGGAGAGCTATAGGTGTAATATGCCTTGTTGTCCATTAGCCAATTGGCAATGGTACCTTCATCGCGCTCCATCTCACCGGAAAGCACCGCTACGTAGCGTCTGTCGTATACCGTATGATGCCAGTCTTCCTCTAACGCGAGTGCCGTCTGCTTATCTTTCGCGTAAATCATCAATCCACTGGTATCTCTGTCCAAACGGTGAACCACATGGGCAGTCTTGTGCTGATGAGATTGGTGCAGATAGTCATCGAGAACAGCCTTGACGTTCAGTGTACTATGTCCACCGCTCATGGAAAGAATACCAACGTTCTTTTCAATTACCATGAGATAGGCGTCTTCATAAACAAGTCTGACATAGCGATTATGGAACGATTGATTGTTTTTAGAAAGACTGACCGAAACTTTCATCCCTGATTGCAGGGGGTAATCAAATTGCGTCACCGTTTTGCCATTTACCTTGATGCCATGCCCCTGCAAGGTAGCTTTAACCTTGCTTCGACTTTGTTGCAGATGAGTAAGTAACCAATTGAGAAGTTTGTCTTCCTTCTCCACCGTGTATGTTTTACTTTGTTTTGCGGAACGTATATTTGGGTTGACGGGTTTCATAATCTATGCAAATTGATTGAATGCAATTTCTTTGTTCAGTAATGATTGCGTATGCAAAATTACTAAACTTTTCTTGAAACTATTCTTCATACAGTAGAAGTTTTAGTAAATTAATAACAGATTCCAACGATTTAGATAAATGGATAATATCAGTAAGTAGAACTAGTAGACATATTATCAAATACAGTCAATCGAACGCAAATCCCCGCCTCTCTCACGAGAAGCGGGGATTTGCGTTACCTGAAACTAATCTCTTATAGTTCCTGAAAGATAAACTTTACCTAATGAAAACCTAAACAAATCTTAAACCTAAAACTAAAAACCTATATGAAACAATCTACTAACCTAAAAATCTTTTTTATAGTCTACTTGGAAATCTAAGCATTCTAATTAGGGGTTATCCTTTTGTTTGCTTTTCAGTTTTATTTTCCTTTTGACGTTGCAAAGATAGGAAGATTAATGATTACTCGCAATGATTTATCTTAGGTTTTTAAGCAAAAGCCACTTTTTCTTGATACAAATCAATCAAATGTGTGCGGACACAGCTAAAATTTTACTCATTTTCTCCTTCTTCTTCGCTTTTCAGGACAGGTAGGGAAATATGATATTTCACAGCTAAGAAACGAAGTAATGTGATAAGCAAAAAAGTTGAAATGGCAGTCAAGGGTATATTTATCCCCAAAGATGTCATTAACCAATAGAGCAATCCCCCCGCAACACTTGCCATGGCATAAATTTCTTTCTGAAAGATTACTGGGACCTTATTGAGCAGCACATCACGTATTACTCCTCCTGCGGCTCCAGTAATGCAACCCATGATAATTGCTACCCAAAAAGGATGACCACAAGCCAATGTCTTCTGAATACCGGCAATGGTAAAAAGAGCAAGACCTAAAGTGTCGAAGACAAACCATGCATTGTCAAGCTTCTTGAGAGAATGGGCAAAGACAATAACAATGGCCTGTGCCAAGAAGGTACATATTATATATATGGGCGAACTCATCCAGAAAGGCTCTACACCAAGCATCACGTCACGAATGGTTCCTCCACCTATGGCAACGGCTATACCGCAGACAAACCCACCGAACCAGTCGAAATGCTTTGCAGCGGCATGGCGGATGCCTGAAATGGCAAAAGCTAAAGTACCCAGGAACTCGATAATCTGTTGAACGGTATGTACGAGTTCCTGGTCAGCAAATATCAGCTCAGATGCCATTTCTTAAACTTTATTGATGGGTTGACCGGCTATAAAGGCCTTCACGTTTTCCACGCAGATGTCCATCAGTCTTTGACGGGCTTCTACGGTAGCCCATGCAATGTGGGGAGTAACAAAGGCATGTTCTTCTTTAAACAATGGGTTGTCAGCGTGAGGAGGTTCCTCACTGAGGACATCGGCTCCGTAAGCACCCAGTTTACCTTCGTGAAGTGCCTGTGCAACTGCTACCTCGTCGACAAGTGGACCACGGCCTGTGTTAAGTAAAATTGCATCAGGTTTCATACTGCCGATGTTTTCCTCATTGATGAGATGAAAGGTATCTTTCGTAAGCGGACAATGAAGCGAAACTACGTCCGCTACACCTAATAATCCCTGTAAAGTGGTTTTCTGTATGCCTTGAGGAAGGTCGGTCGAATGTTTACTAGTCACAGCGAAAATATCCATTCCGAAGTCTCGTGCAATTTTTGCTACCGACATTCCAATATGGCCTAATCCCACAATACCCATGGTTTTGCCGGCAAGTTCGTGAAGAGGCTTATCCCAATAGCAAAAGTCAGGATTACTTGCCCAGCGTCCGGATCGGTTTGCTGTAGCATAATGGTCAACCTGATTGGTGATATTGAGAAGAAGTGCAAATGTATGCTGAACGACACTTGCAGTGCTATAAGCAGGAATATTTGTCACTGTTATGTTACGACGGTGGGCTGCCTCTACGTCCACGACATTGTATCCGGTAGCCAATACTCCAATATACTTCAGACGCGGCAACTGTGCCATCACCTCATCCGTTATATTTACTTTATTGATTAGCACGATATCGGCATCTTTGGCTCGTTCTACAACTTGTTCTGGAGATGTGCGTGGATAGACTGTGAAATTTCCCAATTGTTTCAGAGGAGCCCAGGAGAGATCACCCGGGTTAGCAGCATAACCGTCTAATTCTACAATATTTAATTTCATAATCTTACAGTTTTAATTATAAATTCATTAAATGATATTCTTCATTCGTGATAATTCGTGATAATGAAAATTAATTCTCTATGTCTTACGAGTCTGTCTTCATATTCGTCGGTTGAGAAGATTCATCTATATTTGGAGATGTATTCTCGGAATCCTCATCTTCCCGATAGCGTTCCCCCCAGCAGGAAAGCATTCGTTGATAGAGCTTCTCTTCTGCTCTACTGTGTTGCGGATGCCAGAATCGGCAGTCCTGTAGTTCGTACGGAAGATATTGTTGTGGGGTGAAATTACCGGGATAATCATGAGGGTATTTATAGCCGTCGTGATAGCCCAATTGAGCCATAAGTTTTGTCGGAGCGTTTCTGAGGTGTAAAGGTACAGGCTGATTGCCGCTTTTTCTCACTTCGTCCAAGGCTGCATCAATGCCAAGGTATGCTGAATTGCTCTTGGGGCTTGATGCAAGATAGACTGTAGCCTCTGCTAAAGGTATACGACCTTCTGGCCACCCTATCTTCATAACCGCATCAAAAGCGGCATTGGCCAGCAATAACGCATTGGGATTAGCAAGTCCTATGTCTTCAGCTGCAGAAATGACAAGGCGCCTGGCAATGAATTGAGGGTCTTCTCCCCCTTCTATCATCCGTGCCATCCAATAAAGAGCTGCGTCAGGATCGCTTCCACGAATACTTTTAATAAAAGCGGAAATTATGTCATAGTGCATCTCTCCGTCTTTATCATAAGCTAATGGATTTTGTTGAAGACGTTCCTCCACGATTTTATCGTTAATCACTACCGTGTCGGCATTAGCTGTCTCAGTCAAAAGCTCTAAAATATTGAGGAGCTTACGGGCGTCGCCGCCACTATAACGCAAAAGGGCCCCCGTCTCTTCAATACGAAATTTCTTCTTTCGAAGTTCTACATCCTGGTGAATAGCTCTGTCAAGAAGTTTTAGCAGGTCGTCGCGCTCTAACGATTTCAGTACATATATTTGACAACGGGAGAGCAACGGACGAATTACTTCGAATGAAGGATTTTCCGTAGTAGCTCCAATCAACGTCACAACTCCACGTTCTACCGCTCCAAGTAAAGAATCTTGCTGTGACTTACTGAACCGATGAATCTCATCGATAAAAAGAATGGGTGACTCGGTATGAAAGAGACGATCTTGCTGGGCACGTTCAATAACCTGCCTTACATCCTTGACTCCGCTGGTGACAGCACTAAGAGTGAAGAACGGAACTTTCAACATATTGGCGACTATATGCGCCAAAGTAGTCTTTCCAACACCAGGAGGCCCCCAAAGGATAAAGGAAGAAATGTGGCCACTTTCCACCATGTTGCGCAGGATAGCTCCTTTACCAACAAGATGCTGTTGTCCCACATATTCATCGAGCGTCTTCGGACGCATTCTCTCCGCTAAAGGTTCACTCATGATTTTCTTCCTAAATTAGTAAGTTGTAGGACTTTAACTAAACTATAAAAAGGTACATCTCGATATCATGTTAGATATCAGAACAGATGTATATCCTTATATTTGTTGTCCAATATTTTTCTCTTTGAGATAGTCTATCAGCAGACGCAAAACCTTGTTCGTGGCAATCGTGAGATTGAGATCTCTACCGTTGTCCTCTGTGAGCAAGAAAGAGCGCACGTCGTCTTTAGAACCGTAGCCAAGCCATATAGTGCCGACGGGAATTTCTCGTGTTCCGCCAGAGGGGCCTGCCACACCAGTGGCAGAAACAGCGTAATCACTCTGAAGAGCTTCACACGCTCCCGTCACCATCTCTTTTGCTACCTCCTCACTAACGGCAGTTTGTTCTTCAAGCACTTTGTGAGAAACATGAAGCAACCTTTCCTTTACGTCATTCGTATAGGAGACAATACTTCCCTTAAAATAGTTGGAGGCACCGGGAATGGAGATGATGGCCTCCGCAATACGTCCTCCCGTACAACTCTCAGCCGTAGCAAGAGTTTTTCCATTATTATAGAAAAGCTCTTGCAACTGTCTACTAAGAATTTTTGTTTCCAGTTCCATTAAATTATTCTTTGTTTAGAGCCACCTTAATAGATAGCTCTTCTTTTGTTTTTCTTTTTTGATAAAGATTTAAAGCATCCTATTGATTATTCAACGACGAATGAAATCAATCTTTTTCTCTTCATTTCCTCATCACTTAAAGGTGACTTTAGAAAATGCTGGTTTGTCGATGGAACAGAAATCGTGGTCCTTATATTTAAAATAGCCCACGCAACCAATCATGGCTGCATTGTCTGTTGTATAACTGAATTTTGGGATATAGATAGTCCAGCCATATTTTTCGGCATGTTCGCGAAAAGCATTGCGCAAGCCGTTATTTGCAGAAACGCCTCCTGCCACAGCTACATGGGTGATTCCTGTTGTTTTTACTGCCAGGCGAAGTTTCTTCATTAGAATATCCACGATGGTATGTTCAAGACTAGCTGCGAGGTCATTCTTGTGATGTTCCACGAAATCAGGATCTTCTGCAACCCATTTACGGAGATTATAGAGGAAGGAAGTCTTTAGACCGGAAAACGAATAATCCATTTTAGGGATATGAGGCTCTGCAAACTTATAAGCCAAGGGATTTCCCTGACGAGCCAGCTTGTCAATGATGGGGCCGCCAGGATAACCAAGTCCCATAACTTTGGAGCATTTGTCGATAGCCTCTCCGGCTGCATCGTCGATGGTCTGTCCGAGCACTTCCATATCGTTATAGGCGTTGACCTTTACAATCTGAGAATTACCGCCGGAAACTAACAGGCAGAGGAAAGGCAGTGGCGGCTCTACGTTTTCACCGCCTTCTTCCTGAATGAAATGAGCCATTACATGTCCTTGCAGATGATTCACATCTATCAAGGGAATGCCTAGACTACGCGCAAAGCCCTTTGCAAAGCTCACTCCAACAAGCAGTGATCCCATAAGGCCTGGGCCACGAGTGAAGGCAACGGCCGAAAGCTGGCTCTTATCAACACCTGCACGCTTGAGAGCCTGGTCTACAACAGGTACCACATTCTGCTGATGAGCGCGAGAAGCTAACTCTGGTACCACTCCACCATAAGCCCTGTGCACTTCCTGAGAGGCAGTTACATTGCTCAGGAGGATTCGATTGCGCAAAACGGCGGCAGAAGTGTCGTCGCATGAAGATTCGATGGCTAATATATAGACATCTTTTTCGATATTGTTTTCCATTTTGTTATTTTAATCCTAAATTCCGACGATCTAGCTTAAACTCAGATGTTATGTTTTCAATTATGCCGTTATCTTATTCACAGAATCTTCATTCTGAAATATGTTATCGACATGAGGTCTAGCATCGTCAGTCTCTTAGTAACTGAGGATTTCCAATCCCTCCTCGGTCATGAGATAGGTGTGCTCCCATTGAGCAGAAGGTAACTCGTCGCCTGTTATGACTTCCCATCCATAGGGATCATCAGCATCGATAAAAACCTTCCATGTACCCATATTAATCATCGGTTCAATGGTGAAGACCATACCCGGAACTAGCAGCATTCCTGTGCCTCTATGTCCGTAGTGGAGAACTTCCGGCTCTTCGTGCATGGCAAGTCCTACACCGTGACCGCATAAATCGCGTACTACCCCATAACCATAGTGTTCGGCATGCTTCTGAATTGCATGGCCGATATCGCCCAGGAAGCCATAGGGCTTGGCAGCTTCGGCACCAAGGTCCATACATTCTTTTGTTACCTTCACCAACTGTTCTTTTTCAGGGGTGGTCTCCCCGATAATGAACATTCGGCTGGCATCACCAAAGTAACCGTTCACGCTAAGCGTCATATCCACGTTTATAATGTCACCTGCACGGAGAACATCCTCTTTTTTGGGAATGCCATGACAAACCACTTCGTTAATGCTCGTACATACGCTTTTGGGGAATCCTTCATAGTTGAGACAGGCAGGTTTAGCATTGTGGTCGCTACAATATTGCATACAGATGTCGTCTATTTCCTGGGTATTCATGCCCTCGTGTATCTCTGCCGCTACGGCATCAAGACATCCTGTATTTACCTTACCGGCTATTCGAATACCCTCAATCTGTTCGGGAGTCTTTATCATATCCCTGGTTGGAACCAGTTTACCCTTACTCTCCCAGTACATTACCTTTTGGTCGAGCTCCGTAGGAGTCTGACCCGGCAGGCAATGCCAACGTTTCTTTTTTCCAAACATATATGTTTATCTATATTACTTACGCTTGCAAAGTTAGTGTTTTTCTAAAAAATGAGGAAATTTTTATATCATAATATTAATAAGGTGTATTTTTTTTGGTAACTTTGTACGGTCATAAAAAGAAAGGAATAGAAATGCCGTTAAGATTACCCGACAGACTCCCAGCCATCGAAATTTTGAAGAAGGAAAATATTTTCGTGATGGATGAGAGCCGTGCCCACTCTCAGGAAATACGCCCCCTTAAGATAGTCGTACTCAACCTCATGCCATTAAAAATCACGACCGAAACCGATTTGGTACGACTACTTTCCAACACGCCACTTCAGATAGATATCAACTTCATGAAGCTCAAAAGTCACACACCGAAGAATACTCCCATTGAGCACATGATGATGTTTTACAAGGACTTTGACGTCCTCAGAAAGCAGAACTGGGACGGTATGATTGTTACAGGTGCTCCAATTGAGCTCTTAAAATATGAAGAAGTTGAATACTGGGAAGAAATCAAAGAAATATTTGATTGGGCCAGGACTCACGTCACAAGTACACTCTACATCTGCTGGGCGGCACAAGCTGGACTTTACCATTTCTACGGAATACCGAAATATGCTCTAAATCAGAAGATGTTCGGTATTTTCCCTCAACGAACACTTCAACCAGAATTACCCATCTTTCGTGGCTTCGATGATTTCTTCATGATGCCTCACAGTAGACACACGGAAGTACGACGGAGTGACATTGAACAAGTAAAAGAATTGAACATCATCGCCGAGTCTGAGGAGAGTGGAGTGAGTATAGTGATGGCACGCAACGGTCGAGAGTTTTTCATTACCGGACATTTGGAATATGCTCCCGACACCCTGGATAAGGAAT
Organism: Prevotella sp.; assembly: GCA_050946475.1. Classification (GTDB taxonomy): domain Bacteria; phylum Bacteroidota; class Bacteroidia; order Bacteroidales; family Bacteroidaceae; genus Prevotella. The sequence continues at coordinate 20,662 of JBMNUW010000007.1, read as the reverse complement.
ATCGCCGAGACAAGGGGAAAAGGAACGATGTGTCCATGCCACGTAATTATTATCGTGATAACGACCCGAATAAAGCTCCCTTGGTAACATGGAGAGCACATGCCAATCTCTTCTTTAGCAACTGGATTAACTATTATGTTTACCAAGAGACTCCTTACAACATCGAAGACATCAAATAAACGAGAAGCACATTTTTAGAGCCAAAGATTATTACCACTCGATTATAGGTTTATACTGAACATGAGAAAACTGGAACTTCTAGCACCAGCCAAGAATTTGGAATGCGGCATAGCTGCAATAGACCATGGCGCAGATGCCGTTTATATAGGAGCCTCACATCATGGAGCTCGCGCCGCTGCTGCCAATAGTGTGGGCGACATCACACAATTGTGTCGGTATGCCCATCTGTTTGGAGCAAAAGTGTATGTTACCGTAAACACGCTGATTTATGAGGATGAACTAGAAGAAACGGAAGCGTTAATTCGTCTGCTTAAAAAAGCGGGAGCTGATGCTTTGCTCGTACAAGACCTGTCAACACTCAAAATGTCAAGAGATATGGCTCTCCATGCTTCAACTCAGCTTGACACGCGATCGGTCGAAAAGGTACAATGGCTGCAATCTATTGGTTTCAAGAGAGTGGTCCTGGCACGAGAATTATCTGTAAGGGAAATAGCAGAAATCCATGAAAAAGTTCCTGAAGTAGAACTTGAAGTCTTTGTTCATGGAGCCTTGTGTGTCAGCTATTCTGGCGTATGTTATGCTTCTCAGGCTTGTTTTGGTAGAAGTGCCAATCGTGGTGAATGTGCTCAATTCTGCAGGATGGCATACGACTTGGTGGACAGCGATGGAAAGACTATTGAACACCAACGGCATTTGCTTTCCCTCAAGGATCTCTGCCAAATTGACCATCTCGAGGAACTGGCAGATGCGGGTGCCTGTTCTTTTAAGATTGAGGGAAGACTCAAGGATGTAGACTATGTAAAAAATGTCGTGGCTGCTTATAGTAAGGCCCTTGACAAGCTCGTGGCGCGACGCCCTAATGATTATCAGCGCGCTTCAAGGGGGAAAGTCACCTACTTCTTTGAACCAGATTTAAAGAAGACCTTTACGAGAGGATTCACTACATACTTTCTCAATGGACGTGAACCAGGGATTGCTTCATTGGATACTCCAAAAGCTATTGGTGAAATGGTGGGGCATGTCAAAGAACTCGGCAAGGACTTTATTACAGTATCCTCTACGGCATCATTTGCAAATGGTGATGGCCTATGCTTTTTTACGACTCAACATCAAAACGACAGCGAAGGAACTCAGCTCATAGGATTTCGTGTTAACAGGGCAGTGAACAACCGCCTTTATCCTTTTAAGTTTCCTATTGGTTTGCATAAGGGAACTGTATTGTATCGCAATCATGATATGACATTCGAGCGCATTCTGAGTGGTAAAACGGCAGAGAGAAAACTTCCCTTGCATTTAATTTTCGGATTGACGAACGACGGATTCTTTTTACGGACTGAAGTTTCAGGAGGAGATGAAAATGACATTTCTGGCAACATCCAAAAGCCTGTTTCAGTCGAGATTTCGTTTGAGCATCAACTGGCTAAACAGCCTCAGAAAGACAATATTCGCAAGCAGTTGTCTAAATTAGGAAATACGATCTTCGAACTGGACAAACTGGACATCGAGTCAGGAGCAGACAAGTATTTCATTCCTTCAAGCATTCTCTCCTCCCTTCGTCACCAGTTGTTAGAGCTTTTGGAAAACAAAAATCATTTTAAGATAAGCTCCGATAATTCTTCCAAATCTTCCAGTGAAAGCAATGACGAACCTACGAAAATAAATGAGATTAGTCGGAATAATACTACCAATGCAGCGCCTTTAGAATCGATTGCTCCCGCTAAATTCTGGCAACCGGAATACCGACGCTATCCCTACCTATATAATATCTCCAATTCTGTTTCGCGCGAATTTTATCGTCTTGCAGGACTTTCAAATATAGTCCCTGCCTTTGAATTAGACAAAAATGAAAAAGGTGGAACCGACGGTACCCCGGGCAACCTTCTGATGCAGTGTCGCCATTGCATTCGTTACACCTTAGGCTATTGTACCAAGCGTGGAGGCAAGTCTCCTTTCTGGCATGAACCTCTATATCTTAGATTAGGAGATGGCAGACGTTTTAGATTGGAGTTTCGTTGCGACGAATGTCAAATGAATGTATTTAGCGAATAATTCAAGGTGAACATTGTAATTAAAACTTTATAATAATGAGATAAAACATATATTATTAGCGAGTTATGATAATAAAAAGAAATAAAATAATTTATCGATTGCTAACTGGAATAATCTGCTTGTGTTCAGCAGTTGCTCTATCTTCCTGCTATCACCACGGCAGTCGAATTCATGACGCTCAACTAAGTGCTAAACAGTTAGACTCGCTATCCTTTTTCTCTACTCACCATTACACCAACAACTATAATTTTGTAGTTAAGGCCGACAGTCTCTGTCTTATTAAGCAATTACCCGAAGAGGTCGTAAGCGGCATGAATATTGATACGTTTGCCGTCTATCATAATGCACATCTTGTGGTAGCCGACATTCGCATGATACCGACTGATCCACAAGATTCCGTTTGGGTGCAGCTTGCCAATGATACCTCGGCTTTCGGATGGGCGCATGAATCCTATCTCCTGCCAAAAGTTGTGCCCGATGACCCTATTTCTCAATTCATATCAACTTTCTCGGATACCCATCTACTAATCTTTCTCATAATTATCGTTGGTATCGGTGCATGCTATCTCATGCGCCAACTCTTGCGTCGAAATGCTCCCATCGTTCATTTCAATGACATTGAATCTTTCTATCCAACTCTTCTATGTCTCATTGTTGCTTCCTCTGCAGCGCTTTATGCAACGATACAAAATTTTTCTCCGGAATTGTGGGAACATTTTTACTATCACCCCACCCTTAATCCCTTTTCTGTTCCCTTCACTCTTTCTGTCTTTCTCTTTTTAGTTTGGGCAATGGTTATAGTATCTTTGGCGGCTTTAGATGACATTTTCCATCAGTTGAGTTTCGGAGGAGCCGTCCTTTATTCCGGTGGCTTGATTGCAGTATGCTCCATAGTCTATATTCTGTTTAGTATCACCACTTTATACTATTTTGGTTACGTTTTACTTTTGCTTTATATCGTCTTTGCTCTTCATCAGTACTTTCATCATAATCGTGCAACATATCTTTGCGGAAAATGCGGTGCGCCCTTACATCATAAAGGGAGATGCCCTCATTGTGGTGCCATAAATGAATGAATAGAGTACTCTTGCCTTTATCATGACATTACAGTTACAACAGATAATTTTCAGGACATCAGCTTGCTGAATAAGATTGAAATTCTTAAATTTGCAAGCATAAACGGGCTTTTACTGCCCTTAATACCTTAATCAAAAACAATAACAACAATGAAGAGATTTTTTACTTTAGTGTTGGCTACATTAATGGGGCTCCACATGATGGCCAAGGTGGATCGTCCCAAACTTGTAGTCGGACTTATGGTAGACCAAATGCGCTGGGACTATCTTTACTATTATTACGATAAATTTGGTGAGGGCGGACTGCGTCGACTCGTTGATGAGGGACACAGTTTTGAAAACACAATGATTAATTACGTTCCCACAGTTACTGCTATCGGACACTCTAGTGTTTATACAGGTAGTGTACCAGCTTTTACAGGAATAGCCGGAAATAATTTTTATCTGAATGGTACTAAAGTCACATCTGTTACCGATCCGTCAGTTCAGACGGTAGGCTCAAAGAGCAAAGAAGGGCAAACGTCACCACGTAACTTGCTTACAACTACCATCGGTGACATGCTTAAGACTGCAACCGACTACAAAGCCAAAGTTATAGGCATTGCACTCAAAGACAGAGCATCCATTCTGCCGGCAGGCCATGCCGCAGATGCAGCATACTGGTGGGACACTTCTGCAGGTCATTTTATCACATCTACCTACTACATGACTGAGCTGCCTGACTGGGTTAAGAAGACGAACAAGCTGGTAGCTGTCAAGCCAGGAACCGATGTCAAGACTTCCGTGGAAGGCGTCACCAAAACTTTTCAAATGGCAGAGGCAGCTCTTCAAAACGAACAAATGGGGAAAGACGATATCACGGATCTCCTGGCTGTCAGTGTCTCATCAACTGATGCCATTGGACATGAATACGGCACTCGCGGAGATGAGAACTATGCTGTCTATATGGAACTCGACCGTCAGCTCGCCAAGTTCTTTTCAATTCTGGATTCCGAAGTAGGCAAGGGCAACTATCTGTTGTTTTTCACCGCAGATCATGGAGCTGCGCATAATCCTAACGTACTTAAGAGAAATAAGATACGGGCTGGTGGACTGGAGCTTTGGGAGAAACTGCCAAAAATAGAACAACAACTTCAATCGGAGTTTGGTATCGGAGAGAAGCTCATTCTCGACGAGGATGCCAATCGCATATACCTCAATCATGAGGCCATAGCAAAAAGCGGCAAGTCGCTTGATGATGTAAAGAAAGCCTTAATTGAGAAGTTGCAGAAAATTGACCATGTTCTCTATGCAATAGACTACGACAAAGTGTTGACAACTTCTGTCCCCCAGCCTCTTCGTGAACGTATTGTCAATGGTTACAACATCAATCGTTCGGGAGACATTTTCGTCGTTGCAGAAGCCAATTGGGAGAATGTGAGCAACGGAGCAGATTATCGTGGTACCACTCATGGTATGTGGAATCCATACGACAGTCATATTCCTTTCGTGTTAATGGGCTGGAATGTCACGCCAGGTCAGTCACATGAACAGGCTCACATCGTTGACATTGCTCCTACCATCTGTGCCTTGTTGCACATTCAAATGCCCGATGCTTGCGTGGGCCACGCTTTGCTTCCATAAATTAGTTCAAACATGTAATGCTCTAAGTATTACAGCCATTTATATCTAAAGTTGAAAGCCATGAACCGGATAAACCGATTCGTGGCTTTCAACTTTAAGGTACAAATGCAATTTGTGAAATTCTTTTTTTCATTGACACGCCTGCGTTCGGATAAGCAATAAATTTATTATTATACAAATTGAGGATTCAAAATGTACGATGAGACATGACTTATGCAAATTGCCCTGTTTTATTCAAAAATCAAGAAAACTAGAATTGCTCAAAGTACATTATATAGTTAAAATCATGCTAAAAGCAATATCCTACATTTATTTTTATTAATTTTGCCACTAAATTGATTTGTCACGATTTGTCAGACTATGACTTTTTCTCTCAAGCAAATATTATTATTTTTTGCATTCTTTTCTCTTTTTCTGCCTGCCAGGGCTCAAATGAGATGGAACCAGCAATACCAGACCTACATCAATCAATATAAGGACTTGGCCATCGAACAGATGCTCAAGTATCACATCCCGGCAAGCATTACCCTAGCACAAGGACTTTTCGAGAGCCGGGCCGGACTGAGCGACCTTGTAGTGAGAGGTAACAACCACTTCGGTATTAAATGCCACGGGTGGACGGGACGTACTACCTATCATGACGACGATGCTTCCAACGAATGTTTTCGAGCTTATGACAATGCTCGTCAAAGCTTTGAAGACCACAGCAAGTTCCTTGCCCGTAATCGGCGATACGCCCGACTCTTTGACCTTGACATGGACGACTACAAGGGTTGGGCTCGCGGGCTGAAACAATGCGGTTATGCAACAAATCCGAAATATGCACGTAAACTGATTGAGATAATTGAACTCTATCATCTGGATCAATACGACAAGGCTCGTTCCTACGATAGATTCATGGCTGCACGTTCAGGCAAGGACCAGCCCGTTTCACGTGGTCTGGGTCTGCATCCAATCTATCTCTACAATAAGAACTATTATCTTATAGCTCGTGAAGGTGACACCTTTAAGTCCATCGGCAAGGAAACAGAATTGCCCTGGAAGAAACTAGCCAAGTATAATGAAAGAGACAAGAAAACTGTTCTTCATGCAGGTGAAATCGTTTACTTGAAGAAAAAGCAACGTCATGCTCTTAAAATTTACAAGCATCGTCCACATGTCGTGGCTCCTGGTGAAAGCATGTACTCCATTGCTCAAAAATATGGAATACGATTAAAGAGTCTCTACAAAATGAACGGACTTGATTACGATCACCAGATTCGTGTGGGAGAAAAGCTCAGAGTGTACTAAAGCGAATATATATTGGATATTCATTAAGTATATCGCAAGATATCCGTTCGTCCATTGAGAAGGACGATGAAAAGGAATGACAACATGAAGCAACAATTCATTAAATTTCTTTGTACCATTATTCTCGGCAGCCTTACAGCCGTCGAATCTGTGGGACAAGATTTTAATCAGTATTTTCAAGACAAAACCCTTCGAATAGACTATATTTTTTCGGGAACAGACAGCACTCAGCAAGTTGCCGTTGACGAACTCTATGTAATGCCGCGCTGGTACGGCAAGCGGCAAAGACTGTCGGAAGTCCCCATGGAGGGCAACGGACAGGTCACAGTTCGTGACCATCGCACCCAACAGGTTATCTACCGCAATTCTTTTTCCACCCTTTTTCAAGAATGGCAGCAGGAGCGGGAGGCACACCGCCTCACCAAGGCTTATGAGAACGTGTTCCTCGTGCCCATGCCCAAAGACACCGTGGACATCACGTTGAATCTCATGGACAACCGGCGGGAGGTATGTGCCAAGCTGACCCATCAAGTAGTGCCCACCGACATTTTGATAAGACATACCGGGGAACGATTCGTAACACCTTATGTGACTCTTCAGCAAGCCAAGGACACTTCTCGATGTATCCATCTTGCATTCGTGGCGGAAGGCTATCGAAAAGAAGAAATGCCCATATTTATTCAGGACGCTAAAGTTGCCATAGAAGCACTCTTCTCTCATGAACCGTTCAAATCGACACGCGACCGATTCAATATCATTGCCGTTGAATCTGTCTCTTTGGAAAGCGGGACAAGTGAACCGGGGAAAGGAATATGGAAGAACACCGTATTAGGCTCGAATTTTGACACTAACTACAGTGAAAGATATCTTACCACGCTAAAGCTCAAGCAACTACACAATGTGCTTGCCGGAACTCCCTATGAACATATCCTTATTCTCGTAAATTCTGAGCGATACGGTGGCGGCGGCGTACTTAACTCCTATGTACTCTCAACGACACATAACAAATGGTATCGCCCGGTAGTAGTACATGAATTTGGACATAGTTTCGCTGGCCTGGCTGATGAGTATGCTTATGAGGAAGAACAAATCAATATGTATCCTCGTGATGTGGAACCTTGGGAGGCCAATATTACTACCAAGGTGAATTTCCATGGGAAATGGGAGAATATGATCGGCAAAATTTCAAAGGCGGGCCTATATGAAGGTGCCGGATATGCTCTAAAAGGTGTATATCGAGGATTTCCCGACTGTAGGATGCGCACCAATGAGAATCCGGAATTCTGTCCAGCTTGTCAGAAAGCTATTCTCGAAGTCATTGATTTTTATACAAGATGATTCAAAGTCAAGTTTCTCGTTTGTTCATTATTCTGGGAATTTGGATAGCCCTTCTCTGCCCAAATTTGGCTATGGCTCAGCAAAAAGACAGTGAACGACTCGGGAAAGCACTCGACTATTTTCAAAGCGGTAAATACCATGAGTGTATGGTTATCCTGCAAGACCTTGACCAGCACTATCGGTTAAACCCACGCTTCAGAGCCTATCTCGGCGTGTGCTACTATTACGAATGGGACTATGAGAACGCAGTAAACTGTCTCGATGCCTCCCTGCCAAGCCTGACAGCCTTCGCACCAAGTGAGTTATCGTTTTATTATTTTGCCGATGCTGAAAGTCATTTTTATCTCAAACAATACGACAAAGCTTTGCCACTTTATGAAAATCGATTAGGCCTTTGTCACGACAATGAAAAGGCGGACACCTACTATCGAATAGGTTTTATTCATCTTTTCAAGGAACAATGGATTCCAGCTCTTGATAATTTTCAGAACGCTCTTGTCTTCTACCGTAAATATTTGCCAGACCGACAAGACCGCATCGCACAGATAAGGAACATGATTGAAGGATGTGCCGAAAAGATTCAAGCCGAAGAAAAAGATCAGAAAACAGAATAACAAAATTGGTCCGGTTTTTATGAAATGGCTACTTTAATACTTAAACGGAACCTATCATAAAGAATGAAGCCCAATCAGAAATACCAAGTAATAAATTTTCAATATTTAATGCAGTCTCATCTTAATTATTCATGAGGTAAATGAAGTCTATTTCAGGGTAAATGATGTTCTATTTTAAGGTAATGAAGTGCTATTTCAAGGTGAATGACGTTCTATTACAAAGTAAATGAAGTACTATTTTAATCTCAACAAGCATCTTTTTTGATATTCCCCAGTTATGTTATGTTTTTATCCCAGGTGTGGCTCGATTGACTCTCAGGTGGATCATAATCGTTACCCACGTGGGTCTCTATCATCTCTCACGTGGGTCTCGATCGTTTCCCAGGTGAGTCACAATCGTTTCCCAGGTGGGTCTCAATCATTCCCCAGGTGGGTCAAGTTGTAAATTAGTGTTTATTACCTAAAGAAATGACGTTAATGAGAAAACAAAATAATATGCAAGATACAGAAAACTAAGTCACTCACAGTCGAATTAAATGATATAATGCTCGTAAAATGCTGTTATCAGTACAGAAACGAGCATATACAAAAAATCCCGGAGAGTCACTTCAATACATAATGCACCCCAAAAGTTAGACAAAAAACTTTTGGGGTGCAGTTCACATTGACACCTCTTCAGGATTTTTATTTATAAGTTATTGATTTCTATCCATCAACCAGCCACTTTCTCCAGGCGTTTCATCATGGAGAACATGAAAATGGCAGAAAGCAGGCAGAGAACAATAAACACTGCCCAAACTGTCCAGAGAGGCAAATCACCCCAAAGGTAACCGCCCACGCTGACCAGCACATTACCGATGGCTGTTGCAACAAACCATCCGCCCATCATCACGCCCTTGTATTTGGGAGGAGCCACCTTGCTGACGAAGGAAATGCCCATAGGCGAAAGAAGCAATTCACCAAAGGTGAGGATAAGATAAGTACCGATGAGCCAGTTGGCAGAAACAAATTCTCCATCGGCTCCAAGAGCTTTCTGCTCATTTGGGGTAGGAAGTCCCATAGAGGCGCATACCATCAGTGCATAGGCGCAGGCTGCCACCAACATACCGTAGGCTATCTTTCGTGGAGCTGAAGGCTCTTTGCCTTTCTTAGCCAGTGAACCAAATATAGCCATGCTTACCGGGGTAAGAGCTACCACATAGAAAGGATTGAACTGCTGGAAAATAGGAGCGCTGACATCCACGGTGCCATTGGTGTTCATATATTGATAACCTAGGAAAATACAGCAGAGTACGATGACTGTGCCGGCGATGGTGCGGCCTTTGGTTGTCTTGCTCTGGAAAACAGCGAAGAGCGCATAGACAATGAAGATGATGGCAACGAGGTTGATTACGTTGAATGCCATGCTCTGTAAACCCGTGGAAGTTTTCTGCGTAAACTCATTGGCAAAATAAGTCAGTGTGAGTCCGTTCTGATGGAAAGCCATCCAGAAGAAGATAACCACGGCAAACACGAAGCAAAGAGCCAAGACGCGCTCTTTGGTCTCCTGCGGGGTAAGCTCTGCCTCCTTCACATTATTCTTTTCTGCAGCAGCAACTTGCTGGGCATTTCCTTCCACATGGCGGAAGGTGTAACGGAAAGCATAATAGATGATGATGGAGAGAATCAGTGACAGGCAGGCCACAGCGAAGGAAAAGTGGTAGGCTGCATTGGAACTGTAGCCTAAAGATGTCATGGCCCAGTCGTGAATCCCTACGGCAGCAGTCGGAGCAAAGAGAGCACCGATATTGATGGCCATGTAGAAGATGGAGAATCCGGAGTCACGCTGACTGCTATACTTAGGATCATCGTAGAGATTACCTACCATCACTTGCAGGTTGCCTTTGAAAAGACCTGTACCGAAACTGATCAGCACCAACGCTGCCAGCATACAAATCATGGCGAAGGTGTCACCGCCTAGAGGTACGGACAGAAACAGATAACCTAAGAACATGATGATGATGCCAACTGTGACCATCTTGCCATAACCGAATTTGTCAGCTAAAGCACCACCCACAAGGGGCATCACATAAACTAAGGCTAGGAAAATACTGTAAATAAGTCCGGCGTTACCGGGAGTCAGGCCGAAGTTGGCTCTCAAGAATAAGGCGAAAACGGCAATCATCGTGTAGTAGCCGAATCGTTCGCCGGTGTTGGCTAAGGCCAAGGCATATAGACCTTTGGGCTGGTTTTCAAACATTTTTTATGAATTTTATGGTTAAAGTTATATGGATTTTCAACTCTCTTATATCTTTTCCTTCCTCCTTGATGCGCAGGCACCTACGAGGGAACTGGAGAATCAACTTTTAAGAATCCCCCTGCATATACCTTATTTATATTATATATGTGTGACTTTACATTCATCATTTAAGGATATCAAGTAATGTTTAAAACAGCTATAAATCGTTTCTTTTCAATAGGTTGGATATAACTTGTTCCAGCTGTAAATCGCATATCCTATTGGGGTGTATCAACCTGTGGCGTCTGATGATGGACTTACTGAGTCCGCAATCAATGCTGGAAGGCCCGTTATTTCCCCGGATTCTTCGACCTATGAAGATCGAAAAGATAGGTCAATTTTAAAGTGATGGTACCGAAGTTACTCGAGCCGAAATAGTCACGTTTCGAATCTCCATAGATATTTCCCAAGCCATAATAGTAGCGGGCTTCCAGCAGGAAATGACCCAACTTCGGATGTGAATATTCAAGTCCTGCTCCTACGGCGATACCGTAGTCGATTTTGTTCTCTACGGCCATGGTGTCCTGTGCCACCACACTGCTGGCTCTGTCAGCAGTATTGCGCTCTTCGAAGTCGAAATTCATATTCGTACTTTCGCTGAGAAAGATGCCGAGCTGAGGTCCTGCATTGACGAAGAAATTAAAGCCCTTCGTCTCTCTTCCCCAAGCCAGATGCGCAAAGAAAGGAATCTGAATGTAGTTGATGGTTCGGCTATATTCTTCTGCTACCCCTGTGACAGAGTTGATTACGGGTTCGTCATCGACGGTCTGAATATTCTCTTTCCATCCTACTTGGCTAAAATTAATCTCGGCACCTATAGAAGCAATGGTCTTGAAATATTTTTCAACCGTGTAGCGTGCGGAAATACCGAAGTTTAATCCTCCCTTCATATTTTGTTCCACTTTAGGAGTGAAACGTATGTTAGTAAGATTATATCCACCGCTCACACCCAAGGAGAAAGTGTTTCGATGTTCGCCAATTTGAGCGAATGTTTCAATGGAGCCGAGAAAAAAGAAAGATAATACAAGGAAGCCCACACGACTCTGTTCAACAGATCGTGTAGACAGAACTCCCGAGCGACATGAAGATAAAAATTCCAAGACACTGGAATGTAATGAGCTCCTTAGAAGAGTGTATATTCTTCGCATGGTCGTAATCAATAGGTGATGGATTCAATAGTCTGGTTGGGCAAATAATGAATGAGCTGAAAATTCTCATTTTGCATGCCTGCTGTGCTCACCTGCTTGAACTGCAGCGGAGTCTGCATCGGATGATAAGTGCTCTGCGAGCGCAATCCCTTGAAACCCTTACCATATTTCCGAAGTCCTCTGACGAAGAATTGTGTCTGGTCGTAACCCGTCAGGGCAAACCTCGGGAATGCATATTGCATCTCGGAGTGGAACCAGCGACGATAAGATTGCTCAAACTGCTGGGTACGCCTGTCGAGTGCATTATAATAGAAAGTAGAGGGAACATAAGTGTCTAGTTGGAAGAAATCATCTAGATGCTGGCGTGTGTACATCAACCATTCTGTATAACCGAAAAGAGCAATTCGGGATTTAGGATGATTAGCTCGATAACTTTGAATCTTGGCTATGGCCACAGTAAGTTCCGGGGCGCGTCCGGTGTTAAGTATTACTACATTGGGCTGTGTTGTGCTGAAAGCCTTGGCAAAGAATTCTTCACTACTGTTCAGATTCGTAATACTGAATTTTCGTCCTTCGTTGGTAAGACGATTGCGCAATCCGAAAGTAAAGATACCTTTTTTTGAATCTTTGTCGTTGCAGTCGATAATCACCGTATGCCAGCCTTTGAAACGCTTGATGAAGGCTTCTATAGCCTCATTGTTTAGTTTGTCGGCAGACTGATAGACCTGAAATATCTGCTGATAACGTGACACGTCATCTCCATTAATCGAAAATGGAATAACCATCTTTATGTTGCGAGCTTTACAGAATTCGGCAAGTGCTTGAACTTGAGTAGTGTAAAGAGGTCCGAAGATGATGTCGCATTTGGCTGCTGCAGGGTCCTTGGTGAATTGACTGATATTAGCATCAATATCAACGTTCCAAGCATGAATATCCGTGGAGATACCTTCCCGACGGAGACTGTCGCAGGCCATCAGCATGCCACGATAATATTCAATCATGCGTCTACCGTCACCATCAACATTGTGCAATGGTAACATAACACCTATATGTATTGTAGACGAAGGTGTAACAGCTTTTACCGATTTTTTAGTGGAAGATGTATCTACGGTCGCTTTTGCGTAAGGAATGAAAATGAAATCACCCTTTTTGAGCTCATAGCCTGCCTTTTTCATTTCAGGGTTGGCATCCATGAGTTCTGGAACCGTTAGTCCATATTTCTTTGCTATACCGAAAATCGTGTCCTTTTTCTTCACCTTGTACATATCGCGCCAATTGCCCACCTGGGCTTGAGCACCCATCGACAGGCACAAGACGGAGAGAGCGACCAATGATTTTATGGTTTTTCTCATGACTGAATCGAATAACTGTATCATAGTGCAAAAGTACAATAATTTATTCATTCATCATCTCTTTAATCGCTAAAATTATCGTCTTGCTACATCTTTTTAAAGAGAAAGGTGGGTGGTTTGCAAAATATACAGTAACTTTGCATGAATATATTGCAAGATGACTTATGAAATTGAAAATCATCCCCATACTGTTCCTCAGCTTCCTTCCCTGTGATATAAGTGCACAGTCGATCTCACCAATAGCATCCTATACCGATGAGGACGGAAACCTGCAGGAGTCCGTATCTATTTCGGAATCCGCACCGCTCACAGTAACTTTCGACGCTCAGACTACCGATGCTGACGGCTGGCAAGCTTACTACGAATGGCATTTTTATCGTGAGGGCGAGCGTGATAACCCTTTCCTTGTGCGTAGGGAGGAACAGACCACCTATACCTTCGCGGAAGCCGGCAATACCTATGTAGAGTTGTGGGCTACGTTCACCCAAGGCACCGATACTGTAGCCTATACCGATGAATACTGGAGGGAAGAAGGTGAACCTATCGTCGTCTCTATCTCAGAAAGCAAGCTGGAAATGCCCAACGCTTTCTCACCCAACGGCGATGGCATCAATGATGTCTACAAGGCTAAGGACGGATATAAGAGTATCGTGGAATTCAAAGCCACCATCTTTAACAGATGGGGACAGAAAGTATATTCATGGAGCGATCCTGCAGGAGGATGGGATGGAAAAATCCATGGACGAGATGCAAAACAAGGAGTTTACTTCGTACTCGTAAAGGCCAAAGGTGCCGACGGAAAGACATATAATATCAAAAGAGACGTAAACCTGTTGAGAGGTTATACAGAATCCTCGTCCTCGTCAACGGAAGAATGAAAAGAAGAATTTAATTGATGGTTTTTCTACAACAGGTTTAGTCTACACTGGTAAAGATACAAAAATGACACAAGAAAACACAAACGAAATAAAATTGGAAAGAGAAGATGAAAAAATCAACGTCTGGGGAGCAAGAGTTCACAATCTCAAGAACATAGACGTTGAGATACCGCGTAACTCTCTTACCGTGATAACCGGACTTTCTGGTTCGGGAAAATCATCGTTGGCTTTCGATACCATCTATGCCGAAGGACAACGCCGATATATAGAAACTTTTTCAGCCTATGCCCGCAACTTTCTAGGCAACATAGAGCATCCTGATGTTGATAAAATTACAGGACTCAGTCCTGTAATTAGTATTGAGCAGAAGACTACCAATAACAATCCTCGTTCCACAGTGGGAACGACGACGGAAATCTACGACTACCTACGTCTGCTCTATGCACGTGCCGGAACCGCCTACAGTTACTTGAGTGGTGAACGGATGGTGAAATACACCGAGGAAAAAGTGCTTGATATGATTCTTCACGATTATGACGGAAAGGCAATCTTCATTCTTGCTCCACTCGTACGTCAGCGAAAGGGACACTATCGAGAGCTCTTTGAAAGCATGAGAAGAAAAGGCTATCTCTATATGAGAGTTGACGGTGAGATAAAGGAAATTGTGCGCGGAATGAAGGTTGACCGTTATAAAAATCACAACATCGAGGTGGTGATAGACAAGCTTAAGGTGCAAGGAAAAGACAGAGAAAGACTTACTAAGAGCGTACAGACAGCCATGAAGCAAGGTGATGGAATCATCATGATCATGGACAAGGACACAGGGGAAGTGAGAAATTTCTCAAAAAGACTGATGGACCCTGTTACAGGACTTTCCTATGGAGAACCTGCACCAAACATTTTTTCTTTCAACTCACCTGAAGGAGCCTGTCCTCATTGTAAGGGACTGGGTGTCATCAACGAAATTGATCTTAAAAAAGTAATTCCAGATGACAAGCTCAGTATTCATGCCGGTGCCATAGCACCTCTGGGGAAATACAAGAACCAGATGATATTCTGGCAAATAGACTCCATCCTGCAACGCTATGGACTTAACATCAAGTCTCCCTTTAAAGATATTCCACAAGATGCTGTAGACGAGATACTTTACGGAACAATAGACCCGGTTCGCATAGACCGGGAGATTGTTCATACAAGCAGTGACTATTACGTACCTTTTGACGGAGTAGTGAAATACTTGAAAAGCATCATGGAGAACGACGACACTGCGGCAAGCAAGAAATGGGCTGCTCAATTTCTTGCCGAGACAGAGTGTCCGGTCTGCCATGGCAGACGTCTGAAACAAGAAGCCCTCTCCTACCGCATCTGGGACAAGAATATTTCCGAAGTAGCCGATATGGACATCGACGAGCTGCGCGACTGGCTGATGGAAGTTGAGAACCACCTGGAGCCACAGCAGAAGAAAATAGCACAGGAAATCATCAAGGAACTTATCTCGCGCGTTAACTTTCTCCTCGAAGTGGGACTGAACTATCTCTCGCTCAACCGACAGAGTATGTCTCTCTCAGGAGGTGAAAGTCAGCGAATTCGACTCGCCACGCAAATCGGCTCTCAACTTGTCAACGTGCTCTACATACTCGACGAGCCCAGTATAGGTCTTCACCAACGTGATAACGAAAGACTGATTCGCTCACTCAAGGAATTGCGCGACCTTGGCAATACAGTAGTGGTAGTCGAACATGACGAAGAGATGATGCGAGCTGCCGACTGGATTGTAGACATAGGGCCTGGAGCCGGTCGCAAAGGAGGCCAAGTGGTGTTTCAAGGCACTCCCGAGCAAATGCTCAAAACACATACCGTAACGGCTCAGTTCCTTAACGGAGAGCGACAGATAGCCATTCCTCACGAGGAAGGCCACCCGGAGAAAGTGATGCGGAGAAAAGGCAACGGACACAGTATCCGGCTAATTGGCTGCAGAGGAAACAACCTTAAAAACGTGGATGTGGAGTTTCCTCTTGGTGATCTTATCGTGGTAACGGGTGTATCGGGCTCGGGAAAATCTACTCTCATTAACGAGACCCTTCAACCCATCCTCTCACAACACTTTTATCGCTCTCAAAAGAAACCTATGCCTTACGATAGAATCGAGGGACTGGAATATATTGACAAGGTTGTCAGCGTGGATCAAAGTCCTATTGGACGCACACCTCGTTCCAACCCTGCTACCTATACTGGTGTGTTCTCCGACATTCGTAATCTCTTTGTCGGTTTGCCAGAGGCTAAAATCCGAGGCTACAAGCCCGGCAGATTCTCTTTCAATGTCAAGGGTGGCCGATGTGAAGCCTGTGGCGGTAACGGCTATAGAACAATAGAGATGAACTTCCTTCCCGACGTGATGGTACCATGTGAAGTATGCCACGGAAAACGCTATAATAGAGAAACTTTGGAGGTTCGGTTCAAGGGAAAGTCTATCGCTGATGTTCTTGACATGACCATCAATCAAGCCGTAGAATTCTTTGAAAATGTGCCTTCAATCCTGCCAAAACTTAAGGCTCTGCAAGACGTGGGACTGGGATACATCAAAGTGGGACAAAGTTCAACGACATTAAGTGGTGGTGAAAGCCAGCGTGTGAAACTTGCTACCGAGTTGGGAAAGAAAGATACAGGCCGTACGCTCTACATCCTAGACGAACCCACAACTGGTCTCCATTTTGAAGATATCCGCATTCTGATGGATGTGCTCGAAAAGCTTGTTGATCGCGGGAACACGGTCATCATCATAGAACACAACCTAGATGTCATTAAAATGGCCGACTACATTATAGATATGGGGCCGGAAGGCGGACGTAATGGTGGACAAATCCTTTCCATAGGCACACCGGAGCAGGTAGCTGCAAGCGATAAGGGTTATACCCCTCGTTTCATAAGACAAACTCTTGAGGCAGCTAAAAAACTTAACACTACTTCAGAATCCTGTTCTATTACTGACAGTAAAACAGACAACGAAAAATGATTTACCCGGATAACTTTGAGCAGAAACTCGGGGTCACCGAGATAAGAAATTTGCTCAAGCAAAAATGCCTTTCTACATTGGGAAAGAGCAAAGTCGACGAAATGGAATTTTACGTCGATGTCAATATAATCAACGAAAAATTAGACCAGACGCGAGAAATGCGTCGTGTGTTGCAAGAAGAAGATTTTCCATTAACTGACTTCTTTGATGTGCGTGAAAGCGTGAAGAGAGTGCGACTGGATGGAACATTTATGGAAGAGTCCGAACTCTTTGACCTTCGGCGTTCACTGTCCACTATCCAACAATTGGTTAAGTTCGTCAGCTCAGGTGAAGAACGCGATGACGGGACCACTAATTACGACCATCCAGCCTTGCACGATTTGGCCGACGGTATCCAGACTTTCCCTGTACTCATACAGCAAATAGACCAAATAATTGACAAGTTCGGGCATGTGCGCGACAATGCTTCTCCAGAACTTCTGTCCATACGTCAAGAACTGGCTCGCACGAAAGGTTCCATATCACGCATTCTCAACGGCATTCTGCATCGTGCACAGGTCGACGGACTGGTGGACAAAGACGCGGCACCCATGATGCGCGACGGACGTCTTATGATACCCCTTGCCCCTGCCATGAAACGGAAAATTTCCGGCATTGTCCATGACGAAAGTGCTTCCGGACGAACCGTATTCATGGAACCGACGGAAGTTGTGGAGGCAAACAACAAGATTCGCGAACTGGAAAGCGATGAGCGCCACGAAATTATCAAAATCCTTACAAGGATGTCAGCACGCATAAGGCCGCACGTACGCGAAATTCTCGACTCTTTTAACTTTCTCGCCGAGATTGACTTTGTTTATGCAAAGGCACAAATGGCCGACGACCTAAACGCCTTTGAGCCTGTGGTAGCCGACCGGCCTTACATCGACTGGATTCAAGCACGCCATCCGTTGCTTGAACGGTCATTAAAGGAGAACGGTGAGGGGCGACATATAGTACCTCTGGATATGACTTTGACGCCAGAAGAACGTGTTCTTATCATTTCGGGACCCAACGCCGGCGGCAAGTCCGTCTGTCTGAAAACCGTGGGACTGCTCCAATATATGCTTCAATGTGGACTATCGATTCCTGTAGGCGAGCGTTCACATACAGGTGTTTTCAGAGATATTATGATTGACATTGGTGACGAACAAAGCCTGGAAAATGATCTCTCTACCTACTCGTCGCACTTGCTCAATATGAAAATGATGATGAGACAGGCATCAGGCAACACCCTGATACTCATTGACGAATTCGGAACTGGAACGGAGCCTCAGATAGGAGGTGCCCTGGCAGAAGCTGTTCTCAATCAACTATGCGGAAAGGGCGCATGGGCAGTTATCACCACTCACTATCAGAATCTTAAACATTACGCAGACAATCACGATCATGTAGTCAATGGAGCTATGCTATATGACCGAAACGAGATGCGTCCGTTGTTCCAACTGTCGGTAGGCAGGCCGGGAAGCTCATTTGCCATTGATATTGCCCGTAAAATAGGACTCCCTAAAGAGGTAATCGATGAGGCATCTGAAATTGTAGGAAGCGACTATATCCAAAGTGATAAGTACTTGCAAGATATCGTTCGAGACAAACGCTACTGGGAACGGAAACGTGACATTGTGCATCAACAGGAAAAAGATCTGCAAAATAAAATAGACCGCTATGAGCAACTCATGATAGACATGGACCGACAGCGGAAAGAAATCCTTGCGCAGGCACGTCAGCAAGCACAGGAACTTCTCAAGGAAACCAATCGCAAGATTGAAAATACCGTTCGTGAAATTAAGGAAGCACAAGCCGAGAAAGAGGAAACAAAGAGAATAAGAGAGGAGATGAACCGGTTTCGCGAAGAGGTGGATAACGGAGAATGGAAACCGGAAAATGCAGAAGGAAAGAAAAAAGGCAATACACCGGCACCTGAGGATATCGAACGGAAGATAGCTCAGATAAAAGCTCGACGCGAGCGTCACGAGGAACGTATGCGACAGAAAAAGTCTAAGGAAGAAAAGGCAGCCAAGGCACTTCGCGAAGCTACGAAGAAAGCAGAGAGCGATAATGTCATACACACAGGTGACAGCGTCCGGATGCGAGGTACACGAAGCGTGGGAACGGTCGATGCTATTGACGGCAAACAGTCAGTTGTCATCTTTGGCGGCATGCGCACCAGAGTCCCCCTGGCACGACTAGAGAAATGCTCACCACAAGACGCTTCACAAGGCGACGAACAAGAAAAACAAAGCAAGATGGATGCGCTCCGCGAAGGACTACAGGGAATTCGCATGTCGCATGTTACCCAGGACACCGTCGATGAACATCGCAAGAACTTCCACCAAGACCTTGATGTACGTGGCATGAGAGGTGACGAAGCACTTCAGGCCGTTCAGTATTTTATCGACGATGCCATTCTTATGGGAATGAGCCGAGTGCGTATTCTCCACGGCAAAGGCAATGGCATACTCAGACAGCTCATCAGACAATATCTTTCCTCGGAACCCAACGTAACTCATTTTCAAGATGAACATGTTCAGTTTGGCGGAGCCGGCATCACGGTGGTGGACTTCTAATGACAATTCGGTGAGGATGAGGTTGTACCAAATGCTTCTTGCCACAGTGATGGGAATTTTCTACCCCACCCTGTCCCTAAAGCTGAACGCTCAAACGCTGCCCGTTGACGACAGAACACTATACGTGGATAAGGATCTACAATTGCTGGCCGAACGGTTAATAAATGGTAAGCAAGGCAGCATCATTGCCGTGGATCCAACAACAGGAGGAGTGCTATGCATGGCACAATACAACTACTTTGAGGATGACGAAAATCTTGCCATAGGAAAGGCTTATTCTCCCGGTTCCACCTTCAAGACTGCACAGGCCCTGGAACTGCTCTCCGAGGAAGAAATTACGGTCGATACCCGATTTTCCTGCCATAAAGGCTTCTGGCGCCGTAATATCCACATCGGATGTCACGCTCACCGTTCCAACCTCAATCTCGTAGAAGCCATCGGACACTCTTGTAACTCATGGTTTTGCAAGGCTTTCGCACACATGGTTGACGACAGGAACAAATATCCTTCGGCATCTGAAGCTGTGAACGTGTGGCATGAGTATCTTGCAAGCATGGGGTTCGGAGCTCCACTTGGTATCGATCTTCCTGGAGAAACAGGCGGAAGCCTGCCAGACGGAGCCTCGCTCTCAGCGCTGCACAATGGTAAATGGAACGGAACCACCGTAATGTGGTTAGGTATGGGACAAGGTGAAGTTACAGCAACGCCTCTACAACTTTGTAATCTTGCCGCCATTATAGCCAATCGTGGCTACTATTATGTTCCCCATGTTCATCATTACACTTCTAAGGACAGCAACTATGTAAAATATGTTCTGCCCGTAGAAACGAAAATCAAACCAGAAGCCTTCCAACCCGTTATTGAGGGAATGAGACTGGCCGTAACAGAAGGAACTGCCGCAATGGTGAATACGCCAGACTATGAGATTTGTGGAAAAACAGGTACTGCCGAAAACGAAGGCGATGACCATTCTATCTTCATCGCCTTTGCGCCGATGGACAACCCAATGATAGCTCTCTGTGTCTATGTGGAAAACGCCGGATTCGGAGCTGACCTTGCCGCTCCCATTGGTTCACTCATCATCGAGCAATATCTCAAAGGGAAACTTTCAGCTCGTTCGAAGAACAAAGTTCTCCAATGGGAACAATATTACGTCATACCCAACTCCACCGACTCACTTCATGTACCGAAAGTAACGTTTGCAGAATGAATGGAAT
>JBMNUW010000006.1:0-51207 GCA_050946475.1 Prevotella sp. | reverse complement strand
GTGACATGGAGCGCCAAGTCTATGATCTCATCGCCCGCCGCTTCATCGCCGCCTTCTATCCCGACTGCAAATTCTCCACCACGACGGTCATGGGAACGGTGGTACAGGAAGACGGAAAGCCCGACACTTCCGGGGAACTTGATTTCAAGGTTACCGGAAAGGAAATCCTCAGTCCGGGCTGGCGTGCCGTCTATGCCAAGGAAGGAGACGACGCGGAAGAAGACAATGCCAAGGAAAATTCCGCCGACAACAGCAACGAAGGAGCCAAGGGAAACAAGGACGAACAGGCTGTACTGCCGCATTTTACAGTGGGCGAGAACGGGCCGCACAAACCTACGCTGACGGAAAAGCAGACTCAACCGCCGAAGCACTACACCGAAGCCTCGCTGCTCCGTGCCATGGAGACAGCAGGCAAATTTGTGGACGACGAGGAACTGAGAGCCGCCATGAAGGAGAACGGAATAGGTCGTCCTTCCTCACGCGCCAGTATCATAGAGACACTGTTCAAGCGCCATTACATCAAGCGTGAACGCAAGAATGTCGTGTCAACGCCCATCGGTCAGCAGCTCATTGAAACCATCCACGACAAACTTCTTACCAGTGTGGAGCTTACCGGAATATGGGAAAAGAAACTGCGGGACATCGAGCACCATAAATATGATGCCGCCCAGTTTATCAACGAACTGAAGCAGCAAATCATTGATATTGTCAACGAAGTGATGCACGATGTCTGAGTCTGTTGTGCGTGACTTTCACCATCCCCGCCCCACTACCGCCACCCTCGAAACAACAATCAACAAAAAGGGCTGTTTTAATTACAGAACCATCTTGTTTTTATCTAAAATCTATCATTTGTAATCATTTCTTAGGATTTTGCTTACAATCGCGTTATTTTGCCGTTTATTTTATCATCAACTGTAAGCAATCGCACAAGGAGTAGAAATCCATTTGATATTTTTATCTCTATTTTATTTCAATTTGGGCAGAAATATTTAATTTTGCAATCAAATTGATAGGTAAACAACTAATATAATTTACAAATGCAAAAAGCTGGGTTATACAACAGAGCCTACGAGCACGATGCGTGCGGCGTGGGTATGGTGGTGAACATCCATGGCGGCAAGAGCCATCAGCTTGTGGACAATGCACTGCGAGTTCTGGAGAATCTGCGTCACCGCGGGGCAGAGGGTGCCGACGGCAAGACCGGCGACGGTGCCGGCATTCTGCTGCAAATTCCCCACGAGTTCATTCTACTTCAGGGTATCCCCGTTCCAGAGAAGGGTAAATACGGGACAGGTCTCATCTTCCTGCCGAAAGACGAGGCAAAACAGCAGTCCATCCTCTCCATCATGATTGAAGAGATTGAGCGCGAGGGACTGCAACTGATGCATCTGCGTACAGTGCCCACAAGGCCCGAGTGTCTGGGTGAAGCTGCCGCAAAATCGGAGCCTGCCATCAAACAGGTGTTCATTACAGGCGTGAGCGACGAGAAAGTGCCGACCTTTGAACGCACCTTATATATTATAAGGAAGAAAATTGAGCGTCGCGTAAACGATCCCGACTTTTACATTTGTTCATTGTCAAGCAAGAGCATTGTGTACAAGGGAATGCTCTCCAGCCTGCAACTGCGTCAGTATTATCCTGACCTGACGAACAGCTATTTCACCAGCGGACTGGCACTGGTTCACAGCCGCTTTTCCACTAACACATTCCCGACATGGAGTCTGGCTCAACCATTCCGTCTGCTGGCACACAACGGCGAAATCAATACCATCCGAGGCAATCGCAGCTGGATGAAGGCACGTGAGAGTGTGCTCTCCAGTGAGGCACTGGGCGACATCCGTGACATCTCGCCTATCGTGCAGCCGGGCATGAGTGATTCCGCCAGTCTGGACAACGTCTTCGAGTTCTTCGTGATGAACGGCATGTCACTTCCCCATGCACTCGCCGTGATGATTCCCGAGAGTTTCAACGACAAGAATCCCATCAGCGAAGACTTGAAAGCATTCTATGAATATCACTCCATTCTCATGGAGCCCTGGGACGGTCCTGCCGCCCTGCTCTTCAGTGACGGACGCTACGCCGGAGGAATGCTTGACCGTAACGGTCTGCGCCCCGCACGATACACCATTACCAAGAACGACACCATGGTGGTGGCTTCCGAAGTGGGTGTGATGGACTTCGATCCGACTGAAATCAAGGAGAAAGGCCGTCTGCAACCGGGCAAGATTCTGCTCATTGACACACAGGAAGGCAAAATCTACTATGACGGAGAAATCAAGGAACGCCTCGCCTCGCAACATCCTTATCGCCAGTGGCTCAACACCAACCGTATCCAACTGGAGAAGATTCACTCCGGAAGGAAGGTAAGCAACGCCGTGGATAACCTCATCGGCAAGGAAAGGGAATTCGGCTTCGGCGAAGAAGACATCGACAGCACCCTCATCCCCATGGCAACGAAAGGTCAGGAGCCTACTGCCTCCATGGGAAACGACACCCCGCTGGCCGTGCTTTCCGACCGTCCGCAAATCTTCTTCAACTACTTCCGTCAGCAGTTTGCACAGGTGACGAACCCTGCCATCGACTCCATCCGCGAGAATCTCGTGATGAGTCTCACTGAATACATCGGTCGTGTAGGCACAGGTATCCTCAACCCTGACGAAACCAACTGCAAGATGGTGCGTCTGCCCCATCCTATTCTGACCAACACGCAACTGGATATACTTTGCAACATCCGATACAAGGGATTCAATTCCGTGAAGCTGCCCATGCTCTTCGAAGCAGAGAAAGGCGGTGACGGACTGCAAGCCGCTCTCACCAAACTCTGCCAGGATGCAGAGAAAAGCGTGGATGCCGGTTACAACTATATCATTCTCACCGACAGGGACGTAGACCATGACCATGTGGCTATTCCTTCCCTTCTCGCCGTGAGTGCCGTGCACCATTATCTTATCTCGGTGGGCAAACGTGTGCAGACAGCCCTCATCGTGGAGAGCGGTGAAATCAGGGAAGTAATGCATGCTGCCCTGCTCCTCGGCTATGGAGCCTCAGCCCTCTGCCCCTACATGACCTATGCCGTGCTCGACGACCTCGTGAAGCGCCATAAGATTCAGGAAGACTACGCTACCGCAGAAGCCAACTATATCAAGGCCGTAAAGAAAGGTCTGTTCAAGATAATGGCAAAGATGGGAATTTCAACCATCCGAAGCTATCGTGGAGCCCAGATCTTCGAAGCCATAGGACTTTCAGAATCACTTCTGAAAAACTATTTCGGTACGGAGACAAGCAGTGTAGGAGGTATCGGACTGGACAAGATTGCACAAGATGCCATCGCCTTCCACAACAGAGCCTACAGCAAAGATGTGGTACTGAAAAACGAGGGACAATTCCACTGGCGCCGCGACGGAATAGAACACGCATGGAACCCGGAAACCATTGCCACATTGCAACTGGCTACGAGAAAGGGAGACTACCAGCTGTTCAAGAAATACACCAACTTGGTGGACAACAAGAAAAAGCCCATCTTCCTGCGTGACTTCTTCGACGTGAAACGCAACCCCATTGACATCAACAAGGTGGAGCCTGTTTCGGAAATCGTAAAGCACTTTGTGACGGGAGCCATGTCTTTCGGTGCCCTCTCGAAGGAAGCACACGAAGCACTGGCACTGGCAATGAACTCACTGGGTGCACGAAGCAACACTGGAGAAGGCGGTGAAGACGAAGACCGTTTCCATGCTACCGTCGACGGCATCTCACTGTCGAGTAAGACAAAGCAGGTGGCTTCCGGACGATTCGGCGTGACAACCGAATATCTCGTCAATGCCGAAGAAATACAAATCAAGGTGGCTCAAGGTGCCAAGCCCGGTGAGGGTGGTCAGCTGCCCGGCTTCAAGGTGGACAAGGTCATCGCAAAGACACGTCACTCCATTCAGGGCATTTCCCTCATCTCTCCGCCGCCCCATCATGACATCTACTCCATCGAGGACCTGAAACAACTCATCTTCGACTTGAAGAATGTCAACCCACAGGCAAAAATCAGCGTGAAACTCGTGGCTGAAAGCGGTGTAGGAACCATTGCTGCCGGTGTGGTGAAAGCCAAGGCAGACCTCGTGGTTATCTCCGGTGCCGAAGGTGGTACGGGTGCTTCGCCTGCATCGTCCATGCGATTCGCCGGTGTGTCGCCTGAAATAGGTATTGCCGAGACGCAGCAGACACTCGTGAAAAACGGACTGCGTTCACTGGTTCGCCTGCAAGTGGACGGACAACTGAAGAGCGGCCGAGACGTCATCCTCATGGCTCTGCTGGGTGCCGAGGAATTCGGATTCGGTACCGCTGCCCTCATTACCTTGGGTTGCGTAATGATGCGCAAGTGCTCTCAGAATACCTGCCCCATGGGTGTGGCCACACAAGACCCGAGACTTCGTGCACATTTCAGAGGCAGTTATAAATATGTCGTCAACTTCTTCAAGTTCCTCGCACAAGAGGTAAGAGAGTATCTCGCAGAAATGGGCTTCACCAGACTGGAAGATATCGTAGGACGCACCGACCTCATCACACTGAAGCCGGAAGACACCTACTCCGTACATCCCCACCTCGACTTCAGCAGACTGCTCTTCCAGGAGAAGGGCGACACCTCTCTCTACTGCACAAAGGAGCAAGACCACGAAATGGAAAACCTGCTCGACACACAGATGATAGAGGCTGCAGACAAGACCATCAACGAAGGAGGCGTCGTGGATCTCGACTATTCTATTCACAACACCAACCGAGCCGTGGGTGCCATGCTCAGCGGACATATCGAAAAGCTGCGTTCCGGTCATCCTGAAAGTCCTGCTTGCAAGGCTACCGTCAACGTGAAATTCAAAGGTTCTGCCGGACAAAGCTTCGGTGCCTTCCTGGTGAAGGGTGTAGACTTCAAGCTCGAGGGAGAAGCCAACGACTATTTCGGCAAGGGACTGTCCGGTGGCCGCATCTCCATCCTGCCGCCTATCCGTTCCAACTTCGCCGCTGAAGACAACATGATTGCCGGCAATACAGGACTCTACGGTGCCACATCCGGCGAGCTTTACATCAACGGAAAGGTGGGTGAACGCTTTGCCGTTCGCAACTCAGGTGCCATTGCCGTCGTGGAAGGCGTGGGCGACCACTGCTGTGAATACATGACGGGCGGACGTGTGGTTGTTCTGGGCGAGACCGGACGCAACTTCGCCGCCGGTATGTCAGGAGGCGTGGCCTACGTTTGGGACCCGAACCATAATTTCGACTATTTCTGCAATATGGATATGGTAGAAATCAATCTCGTTGAGGAAACAACTTATCGGAAGGAACTCCATGAGCTTATCCGTCAACACTGGTTGCAGACAGGTTCGAAACTTGCCAGAACCATGCTTGACGACTGGAACCGCTACGTGGAAGAGTTCATTCAGGTGGTGCCCATTGAATACAAGCGTGTACTGCAGGAAGAACAAGTGAAAAAATTACAGCAGAAAATCGCCGATATGCAAAGAGACTATTGATAATGCATAATTCATAATTGGCTGCGCGAAGAATTTACGGGTTGTTGGAGCAGTTAGACTTTCATGATGCGTGGATCTTCGCAAAAGCCTCTCAAAGCATATCAAACTATAATTTTACCGGAAAGGGTTTTCAAACCAACAAATTATAAGAATCATGGGAAATCCAAAAGCATTCCTGACCATAGACAGGAAAGAGGCCGGATATCGACCTATACATGACCGCATTCACGACTTCGGTGAAGTGGAGCAGACACTCAACAGTAACGACCGTCGTACACAGGCTTCACGCTGTATGGACTGCGGCGTACCCTTTTGCCACTGGGCATGTCCTTTAGGCAACAAACCTCCAGAGTGGAATGATGCTATCTACAGGGGTGACTGGAAGTTAGCCTATGAGCTGCTGACCTCCACTAATCCCTTCCCCGAATTTACGGGGCGCATCTGTCCTGCCCTCTGCGAAAAAGCCTGCGTCCTCAATCTGATGAACCATCAACCCACCACTATTCGTGAGGACGAAGCTGCCGTTGCCGAGCACGCTTTCGAAGAAGACTACGTACAACCTCAGACTACGGAAAGTAACGGACATCAAGTAGTCATCATCGGTGCAGGTCCCTCAGGACTGGCAGCCGCCACAGCACTCAATCACAAGGGCTATGACGTCACTGTGATTGACCGCAGACAGAATGCAGGCGGACTGGTACGTTACGGCATCCCCAACTTCAAGCTCAACAAGGCTATCATTGACCGAAGAATGAACATTCTCAAAGCAGAAGGAATTCACTTCATCTTCGGAGCCAACGTGAGCCTGGCAGCACTGGCAAAAGGGAAGCTCGAAGCTACTGATGAAAAGGGTAAACAAATGAAAAACCTGCCCGACATCAAAGAGGCAGCTGTGCTCGTTGCTACAGGCACACCGACGGCACGCGACCTGCCGATACCCGGCCGCGACCTTCACGGAGTCTATTTCGCCCTCGACATTCTGTCACAGCAGAATCGCATCTTAACGGGCGAGCTCAACGAGGCAGCCATGCCGAAGGGCGTCGAGCGCGTGTCGGCAAAAGACAAGGACGTACTCGTCATTGGCGGTGGAGACACCGGTTCAGACTGCATCGGCACTGCTCACCGTCAGGGTTGCAAGAGTGTGACGCAAATTGAAATCATGCCTAAGCCGGTGGAAGGTCCTGACGACCCGAATAACCCGTGGCCTAACTGGCCTCGAACACTAAAGACTACCTCTTCGCACGAGGAAGGTTGCATACGTCGGTGGAACATCAACTCGTTAGAGTTTCTCGGAGAGAAAGGACAACTCACAGGCGTACGGGTACAACCCATTCGTTGGGAGCCCAATCCAAAGGGCGGTCGTCCACTGATGAAGCCCGATGGCGAGCCTGAAATCATCAAGGCTCAGATGGTGCTTCTTGCCATGGGCTTCTTGAAACCTCAATACGACGAAGAGCTGACTAAGCGCTCCAACGTATTCTTCATTGGCGATGCCGCTTCCGGTGCCAGTCTTGTAGTACGTGCCATTGCAAGTGGTGTGGGAATTGTCGAAAAGATAAACCAATTCTTCGCCAACAAGCAGAAAGCCCAATAAAAAGGAAGCCACACCAGTACGAGATGCTTTTATCTTTGTACTGCCGTGGCTTCTCTATTGTGAGAGAGAGCATGGGCGTCGGGCTGAACGCCGCAGCGGACAAATCTGCGGTTTACGCACCATGTCAACCTATCAATTTTCGTAAAGTTCAGCATGGAGCAGGTGTCAGAGGATACCTGCTCCTTCTGTTTTACAGATACAGATACGTTGTACCATCTATCTGCATATACAACCTTGACTATCTTCCTATACAACCTTGACTATCTTTCTATACAACCTTTATCTACATAAAATCGCCCGATCTTACAGCCTGACAAAGCCTAAGACCGGGCGATAATTTGTACGACTCAGTTCCGATTATCGGATTCCTAACGTACTAAAACAATAAACTACGCAAAACGAGCCAATTAATAGGCATCTTCTTTTGCTATTTCTTCCTTATCAATTTTCTTCTTGTCTATGGCTCGCCAAGCATACCAGATGTAAGCGATGACAAAGGGGATGAGGAAACTGACATAAGTCATCGTCTTCAGTGTAAACTCGCTGCTGCAACTGTTCTGTATGGTCAGAGAGCTCTGCAAGTCAACATTCGAAGGATAGTAGGCGGTGTTGTTCCATCCTGCCACGAGGAAGAGGGAAGTCACGACCAGCACTACGCCAATTCCAGCAGGCCAGATGCCACGAATGAAGTTCTTCTTCAAAATAGTGGCGCCGATACCCCAGAGGAGAGCCACCACGCCGACAAGGACAATGACGAGGAGATACCACATATCCAGGAGATTATGCAGATATTTCATCGGTTCCATGAAAATCACACCCGTTTCCGGATTCACAGCATAGCCGTCCTTCAACAAAGTGCGCACAAGGAAAGCGAGGAAGAACACAAGGAATGCAACGGCATTATATGTCAAATGCTTGCGTCCACGTGCGCGAATCTGTTCGTCGTTCACATTATTAATAATGTAAAGCGTGCCAAGAATGCGAGCAAGGAAAAACACAGCCAGACCGAATATGAGATTCCATACATCGAGAAGCGCATCGAGACCATTGCTGCCATTTGCCCATTTGGAAATAACCGGTTGCCCCATCTCGAGAATTTGATTTTTCTCCACGATGAAATTGCTGCCGTCGAAGAATGTGGCCACAGCTCCGCCGAGCAACAATGGCCCTACTATGCCATTGATGACAAGACAGACCTGAAAAGTCTTCACTCCGAGGAAATTGCCCAGCTTGTTCTGGAACTCATAGCTGACCGCCTGAATGACAAAAGAGAAGAGGATAATCATCCAAAGCCAGTAGGCACCGCCAAAACTTGTGCTGTAGAAGAGAGGGAAGGAAGCAAAGAATGCTCCGCCGAAAGTTACTAAAGTGGTGAAAGTAATTTCCCACTTGCGGCCAGTGGAATTGACGAGCATTCGACGTTCGGACGCATCGTGACCCAACTGGAATATCATGGAGTTGGCACCCTGGACAAAAAGCAGGAACACCAGCAAGGCTCCTAAGACAGCGATGAGAAGCCACCAATAATGTTGCAGAAAACTATAGCTCATAATCATTTTCTATTAAAGGGTTCTAATTGTTTGCTGTTACCTCCGTCTGTTCCGAATGCTCAGGGCCCTTCTTAATCTGCTTGCAGAGAATACTGATTTCCACAGCGAGCATCGTAGTGAAGAGCACCAGGAAGATAAAGAATGTGAGCATCACAGAACTGGAGCTCACGTCAGAAACAGCCACCCAGGTGGGAAGCATATCCTGAATGGTCCACGGCTGGCGACCCATCTCAGCCACCACCCATCCTGACTCACTGGCAATATAAGCCAATGGAATAAGCAAAAGTGCCAGATAGTGAAGCCACTTGAAGTTGGCAATATCCTTGCGGAAAGCCAAGAAGCCCACCAAGAGGAAGAAGGCGATAAACAATGTGCCCAAACCGACCATGGTGCGGAATGCCCAGAACGTGATGTTGATAGGCGGCACAAGCTGATGAACATCCTTCACATAGCCGTAGCCGAAATAGGGCATGTTGGCCTTGAGCGTGCCGAGTTGGGCTGTAGCCACCTTTTCGTTGCCCTCCTTCTTAGCCTTGCGATAAGTCGTCAGGGCTGTCACTGCCTTACGTCCGCGCTCTACCTTCTCCTGGAAAGACAGCTCACGCGTGCCGTCAGGACGGGTGAATCCCTTGATGAAATCGTTCACGCCCGGCACAAATCCATGCAGGTCGTGGGTAGCAAGAATCGACAAGGCATTGGGAACGGCTATCCGGTAAGGCGGTTCCACCTCTGTGGTGTAGTCGGGCTGGCGGAAAGGATTGACCAAAGCCACGACACTGAGACTCTGGTCGGTGCCACCGTTATAGAGGGCCTCCATAGCGGCGAGCTTCATGGGCTGTACCTTGGAAACCATATAGGCGGAATTGTCGCCGGTGAAGAATGCCAACAGCGAGGCCACAATGCCTACCACACTTCCAATCTTAATGCTCTCCTTAGCCAATTTCTGCTCGCGCTTCTTGAGCAGATACCAGCAACTGACACCTACCGTGAACACGGCACCGATAATCCAAGAAGAGGTGACGGTATGACAGAACTTGTCCACCGCAAAGGGTGAGAGAGCCACGTCGGCAAACGAAATCATCTCATTACGCATAGTATCCGGATTGAACTCACAGCCTACGGGATATTGCATCCAGGCATTGGCGACCAGAATCCACCATGCGGAAATAGTAGCACCTATGCCGGTGAGCCAAGTGGAAGCCAAATGGAAGCCTGGCGACACTTTCTTCCATCCAAAGAACATCACCGCCACGAACGTACTCTCCATGAAGAAAGCCACAATTCCCTCGATGGCAAGAGGCGCTCCGAAGATGTCGCCCACGAACCAGGAGTAGTTGCTCCAGTTGGTACCAAACTCGAACTCGAGAATAATACCTGTGGCCACACCCATCGCGAAGTTTACACCGAAAAGTCGTTGCCAGAAACGCGCAGCGTCTTTCCAAAAACGCTTACGGGTACGATAATAACAAGTCTCGACAATGCCCATAATGAGCGCCAAACCGAGCGTCAGGGGAACAAAGAGCCAGTGGTAGATTGCCGTCAGGGCAAACTGCGCACGCGACCAGTCAATAGTTCCCGTGGAAATGTCCAATAACATCTGATTCATACAGTTAACAATTAGTTAATTAATATGTTTATTTTCAAAGTATTACTTCTTGCTCTAAGGATTCATTCTATTCTCTATCTGCGAAGAAACGAATTCGTCTTCATGCCCTTTCTCAGCATTGCTCTTGATAAAGTTGGGAAAGAAAAAAATTTTGAGCACAAGAAAAATAATGGCCAGTTTAATAAGAATGACAGCCCAGAGGGTCCTGCCAAGCGTCATGTTTCGGAAACCATCCGCATAGAGGTCGTAGATTCGATAAAGAAGATTACGTCTCATGAAATATATTTTTTAAAACTTTGGTAAAGATACAAACTTTTGAGTTATGTTGTTCTAATTCGAACTAAAATTATTTATTTTTAATATAATAAAGAATTGATAATATATTTTTGTAGGTCTTCTTGAGAAGAAAAACGTAATTTTGCAAAGAACATCAATAATCAGAAAGGGTAACGGTATGGTTCAAACCGTCCGAAGACCTGTAAAGGCAGACGTTAGCTAACAAAATATTTTATAAAAAACTATGAACAAGAAAATCCTTATCCCGGTAATCCTGGTCATTTTGCTTCTCGCAGGCGGTCTCGTCTGGTTATCCATCGACTTGAAAAAGCAACGACAGGAAAACCATGACATGGAAGAACTGGCTGCTCTCAACAAGAAGGAAATGGAGAACGAATATCAACAATTCGCCAACCAGTACAGCGAGATGAAGACGCAAATCAATAACGACTCCATCGTGGCGCAACTCACCGCCGAACAGGAAAAGACCCAACGGCTACTCGAAGAACTGCGACACACCAAGAGCACAGATGCCAAAGAAATAACTCGACTGAAAAAGGAACTGGCCACTGTACGAGCCGTACTCCGCAGCTATGTAATAGAGATTGACTCGCTCAATCGCTTGAATCAAAATCTGACGGCAGAAAACACTCGAATTAAAGGACAATATGAGGAGGCCAACCGACAGATAGAAGGACTCAACACCGAGAAGGCATCGCTTTCAGAACAAGTGGCCATCGCCTCCCAACTTGATGCCAACGGGATTCAAATGCACCTGCTGGATAAACGCAACAGAAGTCGTGACAAAATCTCGAAAGCCAAGAACATTCAAGTTTCGTTCAATATTGCAAAGAACGTTACTGCAAAGACGGGTATGAAAACCGTCTATGTGCGCATAGGTTCTCCCACCGGGGGCATTCTAGGCAACGGTGGAAGTTTCGCCTACGAAAACAAGAACATCAGATGCTCCATGAAAAAGACGGTTGAATACACCGGCAATGAAACTCCTGTAACATTGTATCTGCCTGTCACACAAGCTTTGAGCGCTGGCTCCTATCTCGTGAGCATCTTTGTCGACGGACAGATGATTGGCAGCAGAAACTTTACTTTCAAATAAATGAAGAAAATTCTCATTTTATTCTTGACGGCATTTGCCATCCCCTGCGAAGCACAGAGAGTGCTATCCCTCGACAGTTGCAGGGCAATGGCACTGCGCAATAACAAGACGCTGAGTGCCGCCAGGCTGAACAAGGATGTGGCTTTCAATGTGAAGAAAGTGGCACGTACCCAATATCTGCCTAAGGTGAACGCCGCCGCAGCCTATGACTGGAACTCAAGGCACATCTCGCTCATCAACAAGAGCACCAAGGCCAGCCTCTACAGCTTGGGGACAAACTCCATCTCGGGTGTGTCGGACCTCATCACATCGATGGTGCAAAACGGTGTCCTCACCACCGATCAGGCTCAGGCCATCGGACAGGCGCTGCAGCAATACTCCACGCCTTTGGCTTCCATTGGCAATCAACTTGGCAAAGAACTGGCAGATGCCCTGACACCCGACACAAAGAATGTGTGGGCGGGCAGCGTCACGGTGCGGCAGCCCATCTTCATGGGTGGTGCCATCAAAGCTGCCAACAAAATTGCCGACATCAATGAGGACATGGCGAACAACACTACCGATTATCTCGCCCAACAGGTAATCTACAGTATCGACGAGGCTTATTGGACCACCGTCTCGCTCCGTCAGAAGAAAGCACTGGCCTACAGCTATAAGGACCTCGTCAGCCAACTCAACTCGGATGTCCACAAGATGATAAAGGAGGGCGTGGCTACACGAAGCGACGGACTGAAGGTTGACGTGCGGGCCAATGAGGCTGACATGCAGATTCTGCAGGTGGAGGATGGACTGGTGCTGTCGAAAATGCTCCTCTGCCAGCTCTGCGGGCTGCCCCTCAATGAGGAGATAACTCTTGAAGACGAAAAGAAAGAAGACCTCGGAACCACTCCGACCGCGGAAATAAAGGGAAGCGGAGACTCCACTTTCACCGACCGACCCGAGGTGCGGCTGTTGCAAAACGCCATCAACATCTCTGAGCAGAATGTGCGGCTGGCACGTTCCAACTACTATCCGCATGTTGCGCTGGTCGGCGGCTATACCATCTCCAACCCCAACACATACGACGGATTCCAGCGTAAGTTCGGAGGCGCCTTCAATATCGGAGTGGGCGTCACCATCCCCGTGTGGAACTGGTTTGAGACCCGCTACAAGATACGGGCAGCCAAGACTTCCACCGCTATCGCCCAACTGAACCTCCGTGACACGCAAGAGAAGATTCAACTGCAGGTGACCCAGGGACAGTTCAAGCTGAACGAGGCTCACAAGCGTCTCGCTATGGCCAACAGCAATCTGGCCAGTGCCAACGAGAACCTGCGATGCGCCAACGTTGGTTTCAAGGAAGGTGTCATGGACGTCACGGATGTGATGGAGGCACAGACTGCCTGGCAGAAAGCCCAAAGTGACAAGATTGATGCACAGGTACAAGTGAAACTCAGTGAGGTGAACCTCAAGAAGGCTTATGGTACTTTAAACCGATAAACGCTACTAAAGTGACCAGCCCACACAGTCCTAATAAAAACAATAATATCAAAGTATAAAGTATACCTCACCATAATTATATATAAAGGGTTACTTTCATAGAGGCTCATAATTGAAAATAAGAACAAACATAACAACAGACTATCATGTCAAGAAAGCAGCAGCATAACAACATTCTACTCGCAGTGGCGGCCTTCACCATCGTCGTACTGATTGTGGGTGTTTTGGGTTACATCTTCCTTGGAAGTGAGAAGGAAGTGATTCAGGGGCAACTCGACTGCGACGAATATCGCGTAAGCAGCAAATTACCCGGAAGAGTGGTGAAAATCTTCGTACAAGAAGGCGATTATGTTCATCCCGGTGACACACTCGCTATCCTCGAAGTACCAGAAATGGACGCACAAGAGCAAGTGGCACAGGCCACTGGCGCAGCGGCGCAAGCAATGAGCGACATGGCAAAAAATGGTTCTCGCAAAGAAACGGTGCGGAGTGCCTATCAGCTCTACCAACAGGCGGTGGCTGCTGCCGGTATTGCGGAGAAGACCTATCGAAGAATGCAGAACCTCTTTAGTGAAGGAGTTATTTCACAGCAGAAGCGCGATGAAGCCAAGGCTGCCTACGATGCTTCGAAAGCACAGGTCGCTGCAGCTAAAGAACAATGGAAAATGGCCCAGGACGGCGCTCGTGAGGAAGAGAAACGCGCCGCCAGTGAACAAGCCAAGGCTGCAAAGAGCTCTGTGAACGTGGTGAAAGGTCTCCTAAAGGAAACGGTGCAGATTGCCCAGGTGGAGGGCGAAGTGAGTGACGTCTATCCACAGGAGGGCGAACTTGTTGGTTCCGGTTCTCCCATTATGAGTATCGACATTCTGAAACAAACCTGGGGTACCTTTAATGTTCGTGAGGACCAGTTCCACGGAATGAAGATTGGAGACGTGATAAAAGCCTATTCTCCCGCTTTCGACAAGACTATTCGCATGAAAGTCTACTATGTGAAAGACCAGGGTGTCTACGCAGCGTGGAGAGCCACAAAGAATTCCGGTCAGTATGACCTTAAAACGCTCGAAGTAAAAGCTCGTCCTCTGGATAAAATCGAAGGACTGCGTCCCGGCATGAGTCTCGTGCTGGAACAGTAAGCATTTTTATAATCATATCATCAGCAACTTTGTTACGCAGAATTTATAATATAGCCCTTCGTGAGTGCCGCATTGCCTGGAGCATGCCCATCTACAGGTTCTGTATCCTCGTCTTCCCAATCATTGTGGTGATTTATTTCACCTCATTGATGCACGAAGGCGTACCGGAGAATATGCCTATAGGTGTGGTGGACTTGGACCGCACTACCTTTACCCGTGGCGTCATCCGTCAGCTCGACGCCATGCAGACCTCACAAGTGGTAAGCTATTATAACAGTGTCAGTGAGGCTCGCGATGCCATTCAGAAGAACAAGATTTTTGCGTTCATCTATTTTCCAGAAGGATGCACCGCCGACATCACGGCATCACGACAACCCACTATCTCCGTTTATTACACGGAAACGGTGCTTGTTGCCGGATCTATGACCTATCGTGACCTCAAAACCGCCTGTTCTCTCGCAGCGGCAAAAGTGGGCACGACAAAGCTCGCCGCTTTAGGAAAATCCAGTGAGGAAATAAAAGCCTTCCTCCAACCTATAGCGTTGGACTTGCACCTCGTCAACAATCCTTGGTTGAACTACAATATCTATCTGAGCACGTATGCTGTGCCCGGTGTGCTGATGATCTTCATATTCCTCTTGGTGCCCTACTCTATCTGGACGGAGGTGAAGTTCAACCGGTCACGTGAATGGATGCAGATGGCGGGAGGCAATGTGGCTGTAGCTCTCATAGGAAAACTGTTGCCGCACACACTGATGTTCCTTGCCATTCTGTTAGGATTCGAATTCTACATCTACGGTTATCTCGATTTCCCGCATGAGGGTGGCATTGTTCCTATCCTCGTGGCCGGAGTGCTTTCCGTACTGGCCTGTCAGGGATTCGGCGTGTTCGTTTCCAGTTTCATTCCGAGCCTGCGCATGTCTATGAGTATCTGCGCTCTTTGGAGCGTTGTGAGTTTCTCGACCTGTGGTGCCACATATCCTGTCACAGCCATGCACCCAATGATACATGGTATGTCCATACTGTTTCCTCTACGGCACTACATTGTCATCTATCAACAATGCATTTTCGATGGTTTCCCCCTCAGCTATGTCTGGATTAACATCGGTTGCCTCTTGTTATTCACTATTCTCCCCATATTCACCGGTCGATTGATTAAAAAGTCGATGACTAAGCCTGTTTATATTCCATGACAGAAGACAAGAATTTACTTCAACAGATTCGTGAGGGATGGCAGGATACCTTCTATATATGGCGAAAGGAGATGCGCTCTGTTTTCACCGACGAAGGTGTGTTGCTCTTCCTCGTCATCGTGCCTTTACTTTACCCTGTGATCTACTCGTGGATTTACACCAACGAGGTGGTACGCGACGTTCCAGTGGCAGTCGTGGACATGGACCACTCGCAGCTTAGCCGTGAGATTATCCGAAAGATTGACGCTTCGGCTGACACAAAGATAGCTGCCTACTGCAACTCTATTGAAGACGGACGCGACCTCGTAGGACGTCAAAGAGCCAAAGGAGTCATTTACATTCCGGCAGATTTCTCTCGTAAGGTTTACAGACATCAGCAGGCTCACCTCAGTCTCTACTGCGACATGACCATCATGCTGAACTACAAGGCCATTTATCAAACCACGAACGCGGTCTGCTCGCAAATCAACTCGCGCATTCAAATTCAACAGTCGGGCTCTTTCACCACACGTGATGAAGAAATCACTGCAGAGCCTTTTAAAATGAGAGATGTGCCTATCTTCAACTCCACCATAGGCTACGGCAATGCCATTCTCCCACCAGTGTATGTACTCATCCTCTATCAGACACTGCTCCTCGCCATCGGACTCTCTGCCGGCACAGCCCGTGAGAACAACCGATACAAAGAGCTTGTGCCGGTGAGCCAGCACTACAACGGCATTCTGCGCATCGTTTTAGGAAAATCTTTCTGCTATTTCCTGTTCTGTTGCATCAACGCCACAGTCCTCACCGTAGTGATGCCCCATCTATTCCGCTTCACGACAATGGTCCATGCCGCAGACCTCCTGCCTTTCATGTTTGCCTTCGTCTTGGCATCCATCTTCTTTGGTATGGCAGCATCCTGTCTGGTACGCTATCGTGAAAACGTCATTCTGCTGGTTATATTCACTTCGGTGCCCCTGCTTTTCATGACGGGCACCAGTTGGCCACAGAGCAACATTCCCAAGTTCTGGCAATGGGTAGCCTGCATCTTCCCTGCAACTTTCGGACAGCGTGGTTATGTTCGCCTGAGCAGTATGGGAGGCGACCTGCATGACGTGCAATTCGAATATCAAGGACTTTGGATTCAAACCGCAATTTACTTCATTCTTACCTGTCTGGTCTATCGCTACCAAATAGAAAAGTCTAAGCGACAATCCAAGAAGAAACTGAAGCAAATCGGAGAAGCTATAGACAACTCTGAATCCGTCGAACAACCGTCTGCCTGATCTCACCCGTGCTTAAGTAATGATTACATTTGTAAAGGGCACGACAGTTTATTCGAATAATTTTCCGAATATCTTTTGTCTTTCCCATCCTTTTTGCGTACTTTTGCACCAAGATGGCTACGAAACTGATATTCACTTCCGAAGAAGAACACGAGGCACGAGACCTCGTGGAACGTCTGCGGCAAAAGGTGGGCGACACCTTCCTGCCCGGCGATGAGCGACTGCTCCTCGTCGATGTAGTGCATGCACTACGAAGCGGAAGAGTGCACCGTGACGCCTTCGGCCTCAACCCCGTGTTGAGAGCTCTCCAAACAGCTCTCATTGCCGTAGAAGAAATTGGTCTGCGTCGTGACGGCGTAATGGCAACTATGCTCTACAGCATCATTTGCGAAGGAATCAACGACGAAGCCTTCGCCAAACACATAAAAGAAAACTACGGAGAGAGCG
Source organism: Prevotella sp. (assembly GCA_050946475.1). Classification (GTDB taxonomy): domain Bacteria; phylum Bacteroidota; class Bacteroidia; order Bacteroidales; family Bacteroidaceae; genus Prevotella. Next base: position 34,028 of record JBMNUW010000006.1, on the reverse strand, counting down.
TAGCTCGCATCTGTCATGGACTGGTAAAAATTCAAAGGCTCTATGAGAAGAACCCAATTATCGAAAGCGAAAATTTCCGCAATCTCTTGCTGAGCTTCGCTGAAGATATGCGTGTGATTCTCATCATGATAGCCGACCGAGTAAATCTCATGAGGCAAATTCGCGACACTGAAAACGAAGCTGCACGGCATGAAGTTAGCGAAGAGGCCAGCTATCTCTACGCGCCACTAGCTCACAAGCTAGGACTCTACACACTGAAAAGTGAACTAGAAGACCTCTCCCTAAAATACATGGAGCACGATGCCTACTACATGATAAAGGAGAAGCTCAACGCTACAAAACGAACGCGCGACGCATATATCAGCCGATTCATCGAACCCGTTAGCGAGCATCTCCAACAGGCAGGGCTAAAGTTTCACATCAAGGGCCGAACCAAGAGTATACACTCTATTTGGCAGAAAATGAAGAAACAAAAATGCGGATTCGAAGGCATCTACGATCTCTTTGCTATACGCATTATCCTCGATGCACCCCCTGACAAGGAAAAACAGCAATGCTGGCAGGTCTACTCCATCATAACTGATATGTACCAGCCCAACCCCAAGCGACTTCGCGACTGGCTCAGCGTGCCCAAGAGCAACGGCTACGAGAGCTTACACATTACTGTGCTCGGTCCGGAAAGTAAATGGGTTGAAGTGCAAATCAGGACAGAGCGAATGGATGAAATCGCAGAACACGGACTGGCGGCCCACTGGAGATACAAGGGTATCAAGGCCGAAGGACAGATGGACGAATGGCTCGCCAACATCAGGTCGGCTCTTGAGGCAGGCGATAACCTGCAAGTAATGGACCAGTTCAAGATGTCGCTCCAACCAGAGGACATTTATGTGTTCTCGCCAAAAGGTGACCTTTATAAATTTCCTGCAGGGGCCACCGTCCTTGATTTTGCCTACCGCATACACTCCAAAATAGGCAACACCTGCATCGGAGCACGTATCAACGGCAAAGTCGTGCCTATGCGTGAGGAATTACATTCGGGCGACAGCGTAGAAATTCTGACGCAAAACTCACAAACGCCCAAACACGACTGGCTTAACATAGTGAAGACTCCAAAGGCCAAGGCCAAGATTCGCCTCGCCCTCAAGGAAACGCAAGTCAAAGATGGGCTCTATGCCAAGGAACTTCTAGAACGACGGTTCAAGAACAGGAAAATTGAAGTTGACGAGAGCGTCATGGGACATCTCATCAAGAAGATGGGATTCAAAGAAACCAGTGACTTCTATAAGCAAATTGCCGAGAACAGATTGGACGTCAATCAGGTAATCGACAAATATGTAGAGGTACGCGAACATCTCGTCAACGCCCAAAAAGAACACGAGACACGGTCAGTGGAGGACTACACTTACGAAAGTCCCCAGCAAGAGATGGCAATGAACAACGAAGATGTGCTCGTCATCGACCGTGATCTCAAGGGCATTGACTATCAACTTGCTCCATGCTGCCATCCCATTTACGGTGACAAGATTTTTGGATTTGTCACTGTGAACGGTGGAATAAAGATTCATCGTGTAGATTGTCCGAATGCGCCTGAAATGAGACGACGCTTTGGCTATCGCATCGTGAAGGCTCGCTGGAGTGGCAAGGGATCAAGTCAATATGGAATAACGCTCCATGTTGTAGGAAACGACGACATCGGTGTCGTATCCAATATCACGAACATCATCTCTAAAGAAGAAAAAATTGTGATGCGCTCCATTAATCTCGATACACGCGACGGCCTGTTTTCGGGGAATCTGGAAGTGCAACTCGAAGACACAACTCGACTGCAACAGCTCATTAAGAAAATAAAAGCCGTTAAGGGTGTAAAGCAAGTAGAAAGAGTGTAAACGCAAAAAAAGACGCAACAAAGTAGCGCTGTTAAACTGCGGCATCATTCTTTGCGCCTTAAAAGAAATACAAGTTATAATAAAATATGAACAAACTCATCATTAACTCCTACGAGGAGTTTGCAGCCCACCTGGGCGAAGAAATCGGAACTTCCGACTGGCTATTGATAGATCAAGACCGCATCAACCTCTTCGCAGACGCCACACTTGACCATCAGTGGATTCACGTTGATCCGGAACGGGCAGCCAAGGAAAGTCCTTACAAGAGCACGATAGCACACGGCTACCTCACGCTCTCATTGCTTCCCCACCTATGGCAACAAATCATCGAAGTAAACCATCTGAAAATGATGGTGAACTACGGCATGGACAAAATGCGCTTCGGACGTCCTGTTCTCGTGGGAAGTAAAGTTCGCCTTGTTGCAAAGCTTCACAACATCGAGAATCTGCGGGGTATCTGCAAGGTTCAGGTAGAATTCCGAATTGAAATCGAAGGGCAGAAGAAACCAGCTCTCGAAGGTATAGCAACCTTCCTCTATTATTTCGAATGACAATTTCGGCACTCTTGTAAAATATTTTCGTGCCGACTTATTTACATAAGCCATTCCCGTCTTGCCACTGCAACTCGAGTAGTTGCTAAGGCCTTCGGGATATTTTTCCCAACCTTTATAACCTGTAGGCTCGGATCCAGAACTAACTGCCGAGCACAACTTTGATTCAACACACTTTACCCTACAGGTCGAACAACTAACCTTCCTCGCTGCCCCGCTCTCGGTCCAAAGGCTCGTCCTTCGGCAGAGGCGGGGCAACAAAAGGAGAATCAACTATTCCAGGTAAATGAAATTATTACAACAAGAACACTTGATTTAGCCTATAACAGACGTGTATTCTCCAATATCCATTAGCATTACTGCCAAAGTTTCTTAAATAATATAGTTTATGAGACGATTTTAATATTATTTAGGTGCATGGTCTTCTCTGCCTTACGATAAATGTTGTACTTTTGCGTACAAAATTGGTAAAAGCAAATAAGTTAAACTATGGCAGAATCTGTAGACATTAGAGAACTGAACATACGGATAGAGCAGCAAAGCGGCTTCGTAACTAACCTGATGACCGGTATGAACAGTGTCATCGTGGGACAACGCCACCTCATCGACTCGCTGCTGATATCACTCCTTAGCGACGGTCACATCCTGCTTGAGGGTGTGCCCGGACTGGCCAAGACTCTAGCTATAAAGACACTGGCACAGCTGGTAGAAGCCGATTATAGTAGAATTCAGTTTACTCCCGACCTACTTCCCGCCGACGTGGTAGGTACGATGATTTATTCTCAGAAAGACGAGAATTTCCAAGTAAAACGCGGACCAGTGTTCGCTAATTTCGTGCTCGCAGATGAAATAAACCGTGCACCAGCAAAGGTGCAGAGTGCTCTGCTCGAAGCTATGCAAGAGCATCAGGTTACCATCGGCGAAAAGACTTTTGACCTGCCTCGTCCCTTCCTTGTAATGGCAACGCAAAACCCCATTGAGCAAGAAGGCACCTATCCTCTTCCAGAGGCACAGGTGGACCGTTTCATGCTAAAAGTCGTTATAGACTATCCTACCCTCGAGGAAGAAAAGCTCATTATGCGCGAGAACTTGCAGAAAGCCATGCCTGAGGTGAAACCCGTCACTTCGGCCGCTGAAATAATGCGTGCCCGCGAAGTAGTGCAGCAAGTGTACATCGACGAGAAAATAGAACAGTACATCGCAGATATCGTTTTCGCCTCCCGCTACCCCGACCGCTATGGCCTGGGAGAGCTGAAAGATCTCATTACATTCGGCGGTTCTCCTCGTGCCAGCATCAATCTCGCCAAGGCCGCTCGGGCGTATGCATTCATTAAACACCGCGGCTACGTGGTTCCCGAAGATGTACGGGCCGTCGCTCATGACGTGCTACGGCATCGTATCGGTCTTAGTTACGAGGCAGAAGCCAGTAACGTTAGCGCTGAAGAAATCGTCTCGAAAATCATCAACAAGGTGGAAGTGCCCTAAGGACGAGCGGAAACATGAATCTGGACTTAATCAACAAAGTAAGAAAAATAGAAATCAAGACGAGGGGCTTGAGTCAGAATATCTTCGCCGGCGAATACCACTCTGCCTTCAAGGGTCGAGGTATGGCCTTTTCGGAGGTAAGAGAATATCAGTTCGGCGACGATGTGCGAGATATAGACTGGAATGTCACTGCACGATTCCATCGACCCTATGTCAAGGTATTCGAAGAGGAACGTGAGCTCACCGTAATGCTACTCATTGACGTATCGGGCTCTCTTGATTTCGGAACGCATCGACAGATGAAACGCGACATGGCTACGGAAATCGCAGCCACCATTGCTTTCTCCGCCATCCAGAACAACGACAAGATAGGCGTCATATTCTTCTCTGACCGCATTGAAAAATACATTCCGCCAAAGAAGGGGCGCAAGCACATTCTCTACATCATACGCGAGATGCTTGACTTTCACCCCGAAAGCCGAAAGACGGATGTCGCAATGGCCACAGCATATCTCACCCGTGTAATGAAGCGACGCTGCACATCATTCCTAATCAGTGACTTCTACGACCGGAATGATTTCCTCAAGGAAATGCAGATAGCCAACCGAAAACACGACGTTGTAGCCATTCAGGTCTACGATCCACTGGCTCGCGAATTGCCCGACGTAGGACTTGTAAAAATGCGCGATGCGGAGACAGGACACGAGATGTACATAGACACCTCGAGCAAACAGGTGAGACGGGCACACAATCGCTACTGGATGGAACGAGAGCAACGACTTAGTGAAACATTCGCAAAAAGCAAAGTAGACTGGATTTCCGTAGGGACCAATGAGGATTACATTCGTGCCCTTATGCTTCTCTTCAAGCAGAGATCCTAACTTTTCCTCAGCAAGAGCACCAAGCTGCCGCAAACTTATTAATAAAAGAAGCTATTGACCATTAGTTTGATGGTTATCCGGAAAAATATTCTAGCTGGTGAAATTTTTCTCTGGCTTACGAATTGGAATTCCGAGGGCACAATAAAACTGAGTTACGGAACAGAATGACGAAACTGAGGTAACGACAAAAACATGATAAGACGAACAAGATATATCATTCTAGCCCTTACGTTGTTCATATGCTGTACCAACATCAACGCACAAGTGCGAGTGGAACAGCATGTGGACTCTGTGGCTATTCTCATCGGCGAACAAGCTCACCTCACTCTCACCGTAACCATGCCTGAGGGAGCAAAGTTAGAATGGCCGAAACTCAAGGAGCGACAGTATGTGGTGCCTGGGGTTGAGATAGTCGGAACGCCCCGAACCGACACCCTGGAGCAAGGCAACACAATGAAGGTAGCTCGCACTTATACGTTAACTTCCTTCGACGAACACCTCTACGCTCTGCCGCCTCTCAAGGTCAAGGTAAACGGCAAGAGTTATCAAGGAGGGACCGCTGCGCTAAAAGTCATCACCGTGGATGTCGACACAGTACACCCTAACCAGTTCTTCCCGCCAAAGGATGTCCAAGACAACCCCTTCCAGTGGTCCGAATGGGCTCCCTACTTCTGGCTCTCACTTTTGGTGGTAGTGTTGCTGATTATTGGTTTCTATCTCGTAAAACGTCTTAGAGAGAACAAGCCTATTATTACCCGATTTAAAATAGTTCACCATGTGCCAGCTCATCAGCGAGCACTCGATGCCATCGGGAAAATCAAGGCTGAAAAGATGCAGACGAGTGAGGATCAAAAGACCTATTACACCGCCCTTACCGACACTCTTAGACAATATATCAAGGAGCGATTCGGATTTAACGCATTGGAAATGACCTCTTCAGAAATCATCGAACGACTGCAACAGGCTGATGACCACAAAATGATCGAGGAACTGAGAGAGCTGTTCCAAACTGCCGATTTGGTGAAGTTCGCAAAATATCAGGTGCAACTTAATGAGAACGACATGAATCTCGTCAATGCCATCAACTTCATCGATGAAACAAAACAAGACCAACAGGAAACGGAGGAACGAATTGTACCGAAACTTTCTGAGAGTGATAAACGAACACGACAGAACCGAATCACCATTAAGTCTGTGTTGTGGTTAATCGGACTTGTTGCCGCAGCCATCATTGTTTACGTGATCTATCATCTATATCTGCTCATAGAATGAGAAGTCGCATGCGTAGACGCAGTACACAAGAATGCTATAATAGTCTTGAAGTTGACTGCATAGAGCTCTAAAATATGATGAAATATGTCGAGTTACATTTCTTAAGAGATTGATAATGCTCGACGCCCAAGACGTTTACAGCAGGTCAAGGCTGATAATGTTTTCAAAAGAACGAAGACATGGAAAAGTCTTCCGACCGCGAGATTAAAAACTCCGAAAAATAACTTAAGAGTAACGTCTTAAAAGGGTTGCATTTGAAATAGATAATGACAAAATAAAAAGACAAAATAAATAAAAGGACAACATTAAGTCGTGGGCAAAGATAAGCCCACACTTACTAAAGGCAGTCTCGGAAGAGGCGAAACATAAAAAGAACCATGGAATTTGCAAACAAGGAATATTTTCTCTTGCTGTTGCTGCTCATTCCCTATGTGTTGTGGTATTTTCTTTACCGCAAGAAGAATGAGCCGACACTCCGGGTGAGCGACACCTATGCCTACCTGCGCTCACCTGTGAGCTGGCGCATGCGCATCATCCATCTGCCCATGCTCCTTCGCTGTATCACCTTCACTTTAATAGTGGTGGTGCTGGCTCGACCGCAAACGCACAACGCATGGAACAACAAGACCGTCGAGGGTATAGACATTATGCTGGCAATGGACGTCTCTACCTCTATGCTGGCCGAAGACTTACGCCCCAATAGAATAGAAGCTGCAAAGAACGTAGCTGCCGAGTTCATCGCAGGCAGGCCCAACGATAATATCGGATTGACAATCTTTGCGGGCGAAGCTTTCACCCAATGTCCGATGACTACAGACCACACTTCACTACTCAATCTTCTGCAGAACGTACGAACAGACATTGCCGCTCGCGGACTGATTCAAGACGGTACAGCCGTGGGTATGGGACTGGCTAATGCCGTATCTCGTCTGAAAGACTCGAAAGCCAAGAGCAAAGTGGTCATTCTCCTTACTGACGGTTCTAATAACATGGGAGACATCTCCCCGATGACTGCCGCACAGATAGCTCAGTCGCTCGGTATCCGCGTCTACACTATCGGATTAGGTACTAACAAAGTGGCCCGCTATCCTATGCCTGTGGCAGGAGGCGTTCAATATGTAAATATTCCGGTGGAAATCGACACCAAGACTCTCAGCGATATTGCGGCTACGACTCATGGAAATTTCTATCGAGCCACTAACAACCGGGAATTAAAGCAGATTTACAAAGACATAGACCAGTTGGAAAAGACCAAGATGAATGTCACGCATTTCTCCAAACGATACGAGGCATATCAACCTTTTGCCGCTGCTGCCGTAATCTGCCTGTTACTTGAGTTACTTCTACGAAATACTGTGCTCAGACGACTTCCTTAAGTTCACATTAGTTCGCTCAAAGCGTTCTCAGAACCATTTGAAGAAACGATTATGTTAAGATTCGAAGACCCAATATATCTCTGGCTACTATTGCTCCTACCTGTCCTCATATTGGTCAGGCTCCAAGGCTGGCGGCGATATCAAAAGAAGTTGCGCAGGTTGGGTGACCCCGACCTCATAAGGCAGCTAATGCCCGACGTTTCACGTGTGCGTCCCACAGTGAAGTTCGGACTGCTCCTCACGGCTCTCGGCGTACTCATCATGATGTTAGCTCGCCCACAAATGGGCACAAAGATATCTCACGAAAAACGCAATGGCATAGAAACAATTATCTGCCTGGATATCTCCAATTCAATGCTTGCAGAAGACGTCGCTCCCTCTCGTCTGGACAAGAGCAAGATGCTTGTGGAAAATCTTGTAGACCATTTCACCAACGACAAAGTGGGACTCATTGTCTTTGCAGGTGACGCATTCGTTCAGTTACCAATTACCAGCGATTACGTTTCTGCCAAAATGTTCCTTCAGAACGCAACCCCGTCGCTCATCGCTACACAAGGCACTGATCTCGGTAAGGCCATCAATTTGGCTATGCACAGCTTCACTCCACAAGAGAAGGTCGGACGAGCTATCATCGTCATAACCGACGGTGAAGATCACGAAGGAGGCGCATTGGAGGCAGCAAAGGAGGCACGCAAAAAGGGAATTAACGTGTTTATCCTTGGTGTTGGAAATCCTAAAGGAGCACCCATCCCTACGGGAGATGGAGGCTATATGAAGGATGAAGCAGGACAAACAGTAATGTCGGCACTCAACGAGCAAATGTGTAACGAGGTTGCTAAGGCTGGCGAAGGTACATACATTCATGTAGATAACACCGCAGATGCCCAAAGGCAACTAGACGACGCTCTGACGAAATTACAGAAAGGAGAGACATCTTCCGTAATCTATAGCGAGTACGACGAACAATTCCAAGCTTTTGGAATTATAGCCATTTTGCTTCTTTCGGTAGAAGCCATTCTCCTTGAGGCTCGAAATCCACTCTTCCGTGGCATACGCTTGTTTAGACAAAAATGACGGCACCACATTTCCGCAGACAAAACATGATGCTCATTCGCCATTCTCTCGAACAAGCCCCATTTAGCAGGCATTTTCATAAAAATGACCGGACCATCAAGCGGAGAACGAAGAACCTTAAAATGAAGTTTGCATTATGAAGATGTATAGATATATACTTACACTGCTATTGATGACCATAGCTCTCTCTGGTGCCTATGCACAAGCCGACCGCCAATTCATAAGAAACGGCAATCGACTTTATAGACAGCAGAACTTTGCCAAGGCTGAGGTAGAATACAGAAAAGCGTTAGGTAAGAATCCACGCAATTCTCAAGCCTTGTATAATCTCGGCTGTGCTCTCATGCAACAACAAAAGGACTCAGCTGCCATTACTCAACTGGAACAAGCTGGGCGATTGGAAACTGCCCCTAGACGTAAGGCAATGGTGTATCACAACATCGGCACTATCTGCCAAAATCACCAAATGTACGCACAGGCTATAGAAGCTTACAAAGAAAGTCTACGTAACAACCCTGCTGACAATGAGACACGTTACAATCTAGCTCTTTGTCAACGACTGCTTAAGAAACAAAAGCAAAACGGTGGAGGGAACAACGAAAAAAACAAGAACAAAAATAAAAACAAAAATCAACAGAAAAAACAACAAAAACAAAACGAAAAGCAGCAACAGAACGAAAAGCAGCAACCCAAGAAACAAATGAGCAAAGAAAATGCAGAACAACTGCTCAATGCTGCCATGCAACAGGAAAAAGCAACCCAACAACGCCTCAAGCAACAAGAACAGCAGCCACGGCAGCGCAGACTGCAGAAACAGTGGTAAAATGAAAATGACTGCAAATGTTGAAGTTTGAGAAACTATGAATGGATATCTAATTATGCGACGCAACATCCTATATATCCTCATTACGGCGGTTCTTCTAGCAGGAATCACCCTACGAAGCGAAGCACAGCAAATTCGTGTTACTGTGCCGGCGCACGTAAGTGCCGGGGAGAACTTCCGATTAGCCTACACGGTTAACACTCAGGACGTGGAGGACTTCCGTGCAGGAAACATACCGGAAGGGTTGGAAGTCATTGCAGGTCCTTATACCTCACAGCAGTCTAGCTATCAGGTAATTAATGGACATGCTAGCAGTTCTTCATCTATAACATTCACCTACACCCTATACGCCGCAAAGAGTGGAACCTATCACATTCCAGCAGCACATGCACGCATCAACGGCCATAGTGTCAGTTCTCAGTCCGCTCGCGTCACGGTTACTGGAACAGCTAGAAACACTAACTCTACCCCTCATATGCACGGCGACGATGAAGATGGCCCTCAGATGAAGGCTGCTGGCAGTCGAATCTCCGGCAAAGACCTCTTTATTAAGGTCTCAGCCAACAAGAGAAGAGTTCATGAACAAGAGCCCGTACTTCTAACCTACAAGGTCTATACCCTCGTCGATCTTACTCAATTGGAGGGGAAAATGCCAGATCTCACGGGATTCCACACTCAAGAAGTGCCTCTGCCACAACAGAAGAGCTTCCACGTAGAACGTGTCAATGGGAAACCATATAGATGCGTAACATGGAGCCAATACGTAATGTATCCTCAAATGACCGGTAAACTGACCATCCCTTCCATCACCTTTAAAGGAATTGTTGTTCAGGAAAACCGTTCCGTAGATCCCTTCGAAGCCTTCTTCAATGGGGGTAGTGGTTACATAGAAGTAAAGCGCAACATTCAGGCACCGGGACTCACTATTCAAGTGGATCCATTACCCAAAAAGCCCGCTGGATTCTCTGGAGGTGTGGGAAGATTCAACATCTCAGCTCAACTTTCCAAGAACACCGTAAAGGCAGGCGACCCTATTACCCTGCGAATCGTGGTAGGCGGAACAGGCAATCTCAAGCTTATCAAACAGCCGACGGTAGACTTCCCCAAGGACTTTGACAAGTATGACCCCAAAATAACAGATAAAACTAAGCTCACGGCAAACGGAGTCGAGGGGAACATGGTTTACGACTATCTGGTGGTGCCTCGCAATCAAGGCAAGTTCACTATCCCATCCGTTGCTTTCACCTACTACGACACACAGAGCGAAAGTTACAAGACTCTCCACACCCAAGCTTTTCAGGTAACAGTGGAGAAGGGTGATGGATCCAATTCCTCGTCATCCTACGGAAAGGAATCAGAAAATGACATCAGGACCATCAAGAAAGGCGACACGACACTTGCCGCAAAAGGAGACTTTTTCTTTGGCAGCACTGCCTACGGAATGACTCTTGCCATTCTGTTGGCCACTTTCGCTATCCTCCTCTTTGTATTCAGACGTCGTGCTTTGGAAAATGCTGATGTGGTTAAGATGCGTGGAAGAAAAGCTAACAAGATAGCACGTAAAAGATTGAAGAAAGCCAGCCGGCTAATGTTCCAAGTCAAAAAGGACGAATTCTACGACGAAGTACTTCGCGCACTTTGGGGCTATGTTAGCTATAAGCTTAACATGCCAGCCGAGGAACTTTCACGCGACAACATCTCTGAAAAGCTTGCCAGCCACAATGTGGACGAGAAAACGGTAAGTACCTTTATATCCGCACTCGACGAGTGTGAGTTCGAGCGGTATGCTCCAGGTGATAGTAAAGGAAACATGGAAAAGACTTTCAATTCGGCCATGACTGCAATTACAGACATCGAAAACGTAATGAAGAAAAAGAAATGAAACACTCCTGCATTTACATATATCACCAACAAGGGTCAGGTAGCGGTATGTCGAAAAGTCGACTGCTTCTTGGCAGAAGAATAATTGCACTGCTTTTCTGCCTGCTTCCTCTCGCCATGTATGGCGTAACGAAACGAAATGCCGATACAGAATATTTGCGTGGCAATTACCAGCAGGCCATTGCAGACTATCGTGATCTGTTGAGTCGAGGAATCTCAGCCGACCTATATTATAATCTTGGCAACGCATACTATCGCACTGATTCATTAGCTGAGGCAATTCTCTGTTATGAACGTGCTTTGCAACTGGAGCCGGGAGATGCTGATATTCGATTTAATCTCCAATTTGCACGTTCCAAGACAATAGATAAGATTACTCCTGAGAGCGAAATGTTCTTTGTGACATGGTATCATGCACTAGTCAATCTCACCGGTGTAGACCAATGGGCTGTCACCGCGATTGTCAGCATAGTACTTGCATTGGTGCTCATGCTCTTTTATCTCTTCGCACCTTCTCTCAGTGTTCGCAAGGGTTCTTTCTATGGCTCTATAGCTTTGCTGATCGTGTTCCTGCTTTCTAATCTATTCGCCTGGCAGCAGAAACAAATGCTTGAAGAGCGACATGGAGCTATTGTTATGGTGCCTACAGTGAACGTAAAAAAGACGCCGGTAAAAGATGCCGCCGACGCTTTCGTCCTTCATGAAGGAACCAGGGTGGACATCACCGACAAAAGCATGAAAGGCTGGATAGGATTCCGGTTGGCTGACGGACGAGAAGGATGGATAACTTCTCGGTCGATAGAAGAAATTTAGTGGGACACAGAATGCGAAGAGAAAATGACATTCGATAACCTTCAACCCTTCGATCTTAGCCTTCTGCAGGCATTTAATGACAGCCATTCGCTCTTTGCCGATGCGTTGTCATGCTACTTTACGTCCGGATTTACGTGGGTGCCTCTCTATATAGGTCTATTTATCCTCGTAATGAAAAACAACGAGACCATGACTCAAGTAGGACTTGTATTGGGGTGCACGGCAATTGCCTTGTTGCTAAGTGGTGGTGTAGACGACCTTCTTGTTAAGCCTCTAGTTGGACGATTACGTCCCTCTTGTGACCCGTTAGTAAAATATTCAATCGACACAATACCCGGCTTTCGTGGCAACGGCTATAGTTTCTTTTCAGCCCATGCAGCCAATACAATGTCCATAGCCGTGCTCTTTATTTGGCTCGTGCGCGATCGTCTACTCTCTGGTCTTCTCGTGATTTGGTCGCTCATCAACTGCTGGACTCGCCTCTATCTCGGAGTGCACTATCCATCGGATATTCTTGTTGGTCTCTTATGGGGAGCAGCTTCCGGCTCGATAGCCTATCTGCTTTTTCACCATGTCTATTATCGATTCACGGAAAAAATTAACTACATATCAACTCAATATTCCTCCACAGGTTACAGTAAAAATGACATCGACATCGTTGTAGCAATCTTCGTGATGACCCTTGCGGTAGTAATCTTATTAGCCGTACATACCGCAAGTTCCTATTGAAAATACCAACGCATATTGTCTTTATTGGCATGAGCACTTATCCAAATTTCACATAGCTTATGAACACAAAACATATACACATTAGCGATTATGATTATCCTTTGCCCGACAATCGCATAGCCAAATTTCCTTTGGCTCAGCGAGACCATAGTAAACTGTTACTCTACAAGCATGGAGTAGTAAGCGAAGATGTATTTTATAACCTTCCTAACCACCTGCCTAAAGGTGCCCTCATGGTTTTTAACAACACGAGAGTGATTCAAGCTAGAATGCACTTCCGTAAAGAAACAGGGGCACTCATCGAAGTTTTCCTCATGGAGCCAGCTTCTCCCACCGACTATGAACAAATGTTCCAGACCACAGATCATTGTTCTTGGCTGTGCATGGTGGGTAATCTGAAGAAATGGAAAGAAGGAACACTCCAGCGAACTTTCAATATTAGGGGACATGAGCTTACCCTCAGCGCAACTATGGACCATACGCGAACTGATGAGAAAAGCGGTGGTACAAACTATTGGGTGGACTTTAGTTGGGACAACGATCAAATAAACTTTGCCGACATTCTAGAACAAGTAGGTGAACTGCCTATTCCTCCTTACCTTAATCGCAAGACCGAAGAAAGCGATAAAAAAACTTACCAAACCGTCTATTCAAAAATCAAGGGCTCAGTTGCTGCACCAACTGCCGGACTACACTTTACTAATGAAGTGCTCAAAGCTATTGATGCCAAAGGCATCTGTCGCGACGAACTTACACTTCATGTGGGTGCCGGAACCTTTAAACCCGTTAAAAGCGAGGAAATAGAGGGGCACCATATGCATACGGAATACATCGTAGTTCATCGACACACCTTTGAACATCTACTGGAACACCATTGCGAGGCTATCGCCGTGGGCACAACTAGTGTACGGACACTGGAAAGTCTATATTACATGGGTGTGAAACTGGAAAAACAACCTGATGCAACAGAAGATGAACTGCATGTTAACCAATGGGAGCCTTACGACCTGCCTCATAATGACGAGGGACTGGTTCTTGTAGATGGCAAGCCAATCACGGTAGAGCATGCCATCCACAACTTACTTGATTATCTTGATAGAGACAAAATTGAAGCTTTGCACAGCAGCACACAGATTATCATTGCACCGGGTTATACCTATAAAATCGTAAAGCGACTCATTACAAACTTTCACCAGCCCCAAAGCACATTGCTGCTCCTCGTAAGTGCCTTCCTAAAAGGCGATTGGCGAAAAGTCTATGACTATGCTCTCAGTCACGATTTTCGATTTCTCAGTTACGGCGACTCTTCATTACTCGAACCGTAATGGTAGTTAACAATTTCCGCACAAAGTAACTGATAGCTACAACAAACAGACCCTCAAGCCAGAAGTATTGGAAAGTGAAATGGATTAACCCGTTCCACGATTCTTAAAAATTCTTCTTCAACAAAATATCAATAACTATGAAAATAGGAGATAAAGTAAGATTCCTCAGTGAAACCGGCGGTGGAAAGATTGCCGGCTTTAAGGGAAACAACATTGTCCTTGTGGAAGACGAAGATGGCTTCCAGATACCAACCCCAATCAACGAAGTCGTTGTTGTAAACGACGAAGACTACAGCACAAAGCGAATCGTGGAAACCAAGCTTGGTTCTAAGCCCGACAAACAGAATCTTACCCACGATGGCCGCTCCATCAAGGCAATGATGCACGACGGACAGGACGAGGTGGTGGATATGACACAAACCGACGACGTAGATCTCTCTAAGGATGTGACTTATCGACCGAAAGCTGAAGAACGTAAAGGCGGTAATGTACTCAACGTATTCCTGGCTTTCGTACCTGAAGATCCTAAGCAACTCACCAATCCTCACTTCGAATCTTATCTCGTCAACGACTCGAATTATTATCTACGTTTTGCTATTGCAAAGATGGAAGGCAATAGTTTGACTCTTAGTCATGAGGACGAGATTGAACCGAACACAAAACTGTTTCTCTCCGACATTTTCCGGGAGGATATCAATTCTCTGGACCGACTCGCCGTTCAACTATTTGCCTACAAGCGGCAACAAAGCTATGTTCGTAAAGAAGCCATAGATGTCACCCTGCGAATAGATCCTGTGAAATTCTTTAAGATTCATACTTTCACCGACTCGGATTTCTTCGATACGCCGGCACTTCTATATCCTATAGTGGAAAACGATATGCCTGTACGCCCTCTAGTAGTTGATACAAAGACTTTAAAGCGTGAAATGTATGCTGCCGCAGAGGACAACTCTACTTTAACAGGAACTTCAAGCGATAGTCGTCGGTCTACACTTGTCAAGCGTTATGCTGATGACCAGCGAAAAGGTGGAAGAAAATCGCTTCACGGTCAATATCGAGGACTTGATGATGCCGTTGTCGTAGATCTCCACGCTGAACAGCTGCTTGATACTACTGCAGGTATGAAACCTGGAGAAATTCTCAATTACCAATTAAAAGTCTTTCGCGAGACGCTTGACAAGTATGCTAACAAAAAGGGACAAAAGCTTATTTTCATCCACGGCAAGGGTGAGGGTGTACTACGTCAGGCATTGGTACATGAACTCCGCTACAAATACAAGAGCTATACCTACCAAGATGCTTCTTTCCAAGAATATGGTTATGGAGCAACTCAAGTAACAATTCGATGATTTGCCAATCACACATGAAGGAATTTCAGTTATGAACTATGAATTTGTCAAGCTGTCAGCCGCCGTTCCACAAGTACGCGTAGCCGACTGCACCTATAACATCGAACAGATAGAGCAAACCATTTCTCAAGCCGAAAAGCAAGATGTGGAAATAGTTGTATTCCCAGAGCTTTCCGTTACGGGATATACCTGTCAAGACCTTTTTCGTCAACAACTCCTCCTGGATGCTGCCGAAACAAGTATAATGCATCTGCTCAACTTTACTCGAAAGCTAGATATCATTGCCATTGTTGGTGCTCCTGTTGCAGTTGGCGACTTATTACTTAATTGTGCACTTGTAGTCCAAGGTGGACAGTTATTGGGCATTGTACCTAAGACGTACTTGCCGAACTATAGTGAATTCTATGAAAAGAGATGGTTTGCTTCAGCACAAGACCTCCGCCCTACAGAAATTCACTATGCCGGACAAACTGTATTGGTTACCTCTGCTCCTCATCTTTTTCAAACCCCTCACGGTCTTCGCTTCGGTGTGGAAATCTGCGAGGACGTTTGGGCACCCACACCACCCAGCAACCATCTCTCATTGGCAGGTGCAGACGTCATTTTCAATCTCAGCGCCAGTGATGAACTCATTGGCAAACATCAGTATCTCTGTTCACTTCTTGCCCAGCAGAGTGCTCGTACCATGACCGGCTACGTTTATGCCAGTGCCGGTTTTGGGGAGAGTACACAAGATGTTGTCTACGGTGGGAATGCCCTCATCTATGAAAACGGACAGTGCCTGGCAGAAGGGGAACGTTTCGCCCTCAACACACAACTGGTTACGGCACAGATTGACATCGAACGTCTTCACGCCGATAGACGAAGCAATACGACATTTGTTAACGCGCAGCGTCGCATGATGGGAGAAGAGATCATAACAACTAAGACACGCACCACAGCACAGCATCCTTTCAAACTTGAACGTCGTATCAATCCACACCCTTTCATACCGTCCAATGGCGATATGCATCAGTCATGCAACGAAATTTTCTCCATACAAGTAATGGGCCTTGCAAAACGTCTCACGCATATTGGATGTAAGACTGTCGTTGTGGGAATTAGTGGCGGACTTGACTCCACGCTGGCTCTACTGGTCTGTGTAAAGACCTTTGACAAGCTCGGATTGGACCGTCATGGTATCATCGGCGTTACCATGCCCGGATTCGGCACTACCGACCGTACATATCACAATGCTTTGCACTTGATGAAGAGTTTAGGTGTCAGTATTCGAGAAGTGCCTATTGCCAAGAGTGTTACACAGCATTTCGAAGATATCGGCCATAATGCAGAAGTTCACGACGTAACCTATGAGAACTCACAAGCACGCGAACGAACTCAAATTCTCATGGATCTCAGCAATCAACTTGGCGGCATTGTTATCGGAACGGGCGACCTCTCTGAGCTCGCACTGGGATGGGCAACCTACAACGGCGACCACATGTCAATGTATGCTGTAAATGTATCCATCCCCAAAACGCTCATCAAACACCTCGTACGATTCGTCGCCGAGACTTCTCTCACAAAAGAAACGGCGGCTATCCTCTATGACATTATCGATACACCCATCTCACCAGAGCTCATTCCTGCTGACGAGAATGGTCAAATCAAACAAAAAACTGAAGATCTTGTGGGACCCTATGAGTTGCACGACTTTTTCCTCTATTATTTCCTGCGTTTCGGTTTTAGTCCTCGCAAGATTCTCATGCTGGCTAAAGCGGCATTCCAGCAATTGCCTGCCTCACCTACAGACGATTCGCTGCCTGATGCTAATTATGATGACGATACCATTCGAAAATGGCTCCGCACCTTCTGCCGTCGCTTCTTCAGTCAACAATTCAAGCGTTCCTGTTTGCCCGATGGTCCCAAGGTCGGTTCCGTAAGCCTTTCTCCTCGTGGAGACTGGCGTATGCCTAGCGATGCATCTTCCACATTATGGACCGATGCAACAAAGTGAAATCAACAACTGATGCAAAAGTCAAGACAACTAAAACTTTGACTATCATAACATTCCTGTAATACTACAAAAAAGTCTCGGAATATTCCGAGACTTTTTTGTAGTATTACAATCATCGTTTCAGTCTTTGCAAGTTCACTTGCAACTTCATTACATCGTTCACCGGTTCCGAATATTCTTTCAAATTAAGAGATGCTGAACAAAGTATATGCTCTACATTGTCACCTATCTGAAATTCATAACGCCCAGCCTCTCCGAGCCAACGACTACCAGTCTCGTCGAAGCTCGTCAATAATCGCCGGTCAATGGTCATATGGAGAGTCTCATGCTCACCTGGCTGTAAGATTTTCGTCTTTGCGAAAGCCTTTAGCTCACGAGTCGGCTTTTCGATCTTTCCTTTAGGAGCAGCCACATACACTTGAGCCACCTGCTTACCGGCAATCTTTCCTGTATTCGTTACGGTAACCTGCACTTCTATTTTATCACCCTTGACAGATACCTTTGCATTTCGGAAATCAAAAGTGGTATAACTCAAGCCATAGCCAAACGGATAAGCTACTGTTTTTCTGAAACTATCAAAATAACGATAACCTACATAAATGTCTTCCTCGTGATTAGAATAATTCACTCCCTTAAGATCACCATTGTTGAACTTGTCGGTAAGATTATAATAATCGGGATGCTGTGGGAAATTCTTTGTAGAAGGTACATCATAGACTGACAGAGGCCAGGTCATCGTGAGTCGTCCTGAAGGATTCACCTTACCTGTAAGTACATCTGCTACCGAATTTCCTCCTTCTTCACCAGGCTGCCAAGCCACGAGAATGGCGTCTACAGCATCTCGCCAGGATGCCGTTTCCATTACCGAACCACTATTAAGAATCACAATGACAGGTTTACCTGCTGCATGAAAAACACTCGATACACGTGATATCATTGCCTTCTCATCAGCACTGAGGTTAAACTCAGTATCGATATCTCGATCCATGCCCTCTCCTGCCTGTCGACCGATAGTAATAATAGCTGCTTCTGCATCTTTCTCAGCCGTTTCTGCACAGCGCTGAGAAATATTAATTTCTGGCAACTTAGGTTGGCCTTGATCCAAGAACCACATTTCCGGATTCTTGTCTGCCTGGAGTTTTAATTTGGCATATTTAATATAATTAAGATAGATATCGGTAAGTTGGGTAGTTGTCTCTACACCTACGTTCTTCAAGCCCTGTTTCATGTCTATCACATAGGGTACATTGACACATCCGCTTCCAAGACCTCCACTCATAAAGTCATAACTATTGACACCAAAAAGCGCTACACGCTTTAATCCAGTGATAGGCAACGTGGGAGCTCCAGTCGCAGATGCAGGTGAAGGTGCATTCTTGAGTAGTACCATTCCTTCCGTGGAACATTGACGAGTCACAGCAGCGTGTGCCTTCAAATCTGGCTTATTAGAAAAGGTATAATTCTTGAAGTGAGGCGTTTTTACAATATAACTCAAAACTCGTCGCACAGCCTCGTCTAATACCGTTCTACTAAGTTTACCTGTCTGAACGGCCTCAAGAATATCTTTTACCTGTTGACCATAACCTGGCATTAACAGTTCATCGCCGGCATCAGTCTCCGTCCATGTGGGCAGATCAGGTCTCACGCCAATCCAATCTGTCATCACTAATCCATCAAATCCCCATTCTTTGCGCAGAATGGTAGTGAGCAAATCTTTGTTGTTCTGAGCATAGACACCGTTAATTTTATTGTAGGCAGCCATAATGGTCCAAGGCTTGGCATTGCGTACCATCATCTCGAAACCACGAAGATAGAGTTCACGCAAGGCTCTTTGAGAGACACGCTCATCCACACGGGTACGATCACCCTCTTGGGAATTTACTGCAAAATGTTTCGGACTGGTACCTACGCCTTGACTCTGTACTCCAAGCACCATAGCACTACCCATGAAACCTGTCAGTACCGGATCCTCACTATAATATTCAAAATTACGACCACAAAGTGGACTGCGATGCAGGTTCATGCCAGGAGCAAGCACAACATCACAACCATATTCTCTTGTCTCGTTTCCTATGCACTCTCCCACTCTTCGTACGAGATCCACATTCCAACTGCTGGCCAGACATGTACCGATGGGGAAGCCAGTGGCATAAAATGTCCGATCGTCACCTTCACGAACTGGGTCAATATGAACGCCTGCAGGTCCATCAGTAAGCACGGTAGCCGGAATACCTAATCGGGGAATAGCCACGGTGATACCTGCGGCTCCAGCTACTAATTTCTTTTGGTGTCCTAGCATAGCTCCACTTCCAACAAAGCCGTCATTTCCACCACCTACCAAGAGCTGAGCCTTCTCTTCAAGCGTCATTGCCTTAATGACTTCGTCAATATTATCAGCTCGTAACTTCGGGGCCTCTTGGGCAAAATTCAAGGAAGGCAACAAAGCCAATGCCGAGATGACAAAGATTTTTAGACTTTTACTCTTCATGTCAAAATGTTTCATATTATTAGTTTTGATTTATCCGCAATGCAGAATTTACTATTTGTGGAATCCTCTCTCCATACATCCTTCCGATTTAAAGTTAGAACTACTTTATCAGGATATGCCATCCTGTAAATAGCTCGCTTTATTCGGCATTTATGTTGTAGAGAATCTTTCTATGCAAAATTAATAAATAAAGCCTGTCCCAACAAACTTATCTATGGAATAAATGTTACGTATAGGGGCAATAATTGATTCAAAACAATATGAAATACTGATTATTTGTCGTAACTTTGCAAACAGAGGGAATGAGGAAGCGACATATTGACCTGTTCTCTCAACAGTTATGACCCATAATAACAATAATATCATTCTCACAGTAACAGGTTCAGACAGCACTGGCGCAGCAGGTGTGCAGGCGGATATACGCACCATCGCGGCACTTGGCGGCAGACCTGTTTCGGCTATAACCTCTATTACCGTACAGAACACCGTTGGCATTCAGCAGTTCTATGACTTGCCTGGGGACATCGTTGCAGGACAAATCGAAGCCATCATGAACGACGTACAACCTTCAGCAGTAAAAGTGGGCATGGTCCGCCGGAAAGACGTTCTCGATGAACTCTGCCGTATGTTGCTACGCTATCATCCTCAACATTTCGTTTTCCACCCCGTTGTACGTTCCTCCCGAGGAGAGCGTCTGATGGATGACGACCTGGCCATCCGTATTCGCAATCAGTTGTTACCCCTCTGTTCCGTCATTGTCATGAGACGAAGCGACAACCAATGGCTGTTTTGTAGTGAAAATGATCCTCGCGTGATTTTTCTAGACGAAAGGCCATCTTTACATGGACACGACAACTTACTCTCTACGGCTTTGGCCACATTTCTCAGTCAGGGAGTACCCATGAAAGAAGCTCTTGACCGAGCTACCGACTATGCCCGTCAACAAGTAACTAAGGCTGACCACTTGCAAGGTCGAAGTCAACAATTATATAATGAATTTCTCGATCAAGTTGATCAGCATTTGCTCCAGCGGTCTGATGTCCAATACTATGCAGACTTGCTCAATGTCAGTAGTCGGTATCTCGCTCAAGTCACGAGGCGTGTTGCAGCACTTTCCCCTAAGGCAATTATTGACAATCGGATGGCCGATTACATTCGTCGCCAGTTGAACAATACCAAACAAACGGTGCAGCAGATAGCCTTTGCCAGTGGATTTTCCTCACAGGCACACCTCTCTCGTTTCTTCCGGAAAATGACGGGATGCTCTCCAAGTCAATATCGCTCCAACACCAGACACGGCGAAGACGCCAACTTGGATAAACACGAGACTTGATGCCAAAAAATAATAATATTATTGTTCTTCATCAATAACAACAAAACAAATAACAAAAAAGTTCAGTTCATGCAGATTCTTCTTGCCTGTGCCAAGACAATGGACGATGTTCCAAGGCGCTCTTTTCCATATTCATCCGTCCCATATTTTCAACATGAGGCACAACGTTTCGCCTTGGAAATGACAGGCCGTCCAATTGAGGAACTCCAAGAGATGTTTGCCTGCAGCGGAAAAGTAGCACTTCAAGCTCTTCAGCGCTATCAAAACTTTACCGACGAGAAATCTACTCTACCTGCATTGATCGCTTATCACGGGCAAGCATTTCGTTGCCTTGATGCTACCAATCTGACGGACAAAGACTTGATTTACGCTCAACAGCATCTTTGGATTACAAGTTTTCTCTACGGACTACTGCGCCCTGCCGATACCATTCATCCTTACCGCATGGAAGGTCGTATTGCACTGGAAGCTACCAATGGGCTCACTCTCTTTGACTACTGGAAGCCTCTGCTGACCAATCTACTCATTGAAAGTGTAGTAAAAGACGATGGAATACTGCTCCATCTAGCCACGAAAGAAATGGAACGGCTCTTCAACTGGAAACATGTCAAAGAGAACGTAAAACTTATTCAACCTCAATTCCTTATGGAACGAAAAGGCAAACTGGCTGCTGTATCAGTTTATGCCAAGAGTTGCCGAGGAGCCATGACTCGTTTTGCCATCAAAAACCGCATTAGTAATCCGGATGACTTACAGCAATTTGAATATGAAGGATTTAAATATGCAGGTAAGGATTGGCTTTTTATCAATCTCTAAATTATTCATCAGGCCATAAATAGAAGGAACCAAAAGCAGGCACAGCAATAACTCACCACTCTGAATTTTACGAAAAAAGTCCTGACTGCTCAAGTGTGAGCAGTCAGGACTTTTTCTTATATAGAGCTTAATACTCTTTCGTCAAAATATTATTTAAACTGATTATTTTTGCATGTCATAGACCACTTGCATGAGCTTTTTGCCTAATTCATCAGCCTGCTCCATCGTTGAAGCCTCACTATATACACGGATAATCGGTTCCGTATTGCTTTTGCGAAGATGCACCCACTTGTCAGGGAAATCAAGCTTCACACCGTCAATATCCGTAACATGCACATTCTTCTCTTTTCCATAGAGCTCCTTAACTTTCAAAAGAATGGCATCCACATCAGTAGTGGGAGTGAGGTCGATTCGATTTTTTGCAATAAAATAATTGGGGAACGTAGCACGTAATTCACTTGCTTTCAAGCCTTTCTGAGCCAGACTGCTAAGGAAAAGAGCTATTCCGACAAGAGCATCACGACCATAATGGCTCTCAGGATAAATCACTCCGCCGTTTCCTTCGCCTCCGATAACGGCTCCTACTTCTTTCATCTTCGTGGTGACATTCACTTCACCTACGGCAGAAGCATAGTATTGACAACCATGACGCTCCGTGACATCACGCAACGCACGAGTGGAACTGAGATTACTAACTGTTGCTCCCTTCACATGGTCGAGTACATAGTCGGCGACGGTTACAAGTGTATATTCCTCGCCATACATCACCCCATTTTCTTGAATGAAAGCTAAACGGTCGACATCTGGATCCACTACAATACCAAGATCATAGCCACCTTTAGCCATCTCCCCCATAATGCCACCGAGATTTTTCTCAAGCGGTTCTGGATTATGAGCGAAATCACCCGTTGGATCTCCATTTAGGAATTTATAATCCACCCCTAGACGATCCAACAACTTAGGCAAAATAACACCGCCTACAGAATTAATTGAATCTACGATAACTCGGAAATGAGCGTTCTTGATAGCTTCCTTATCTACTAATTTCAAGCCCATTACCGCATCAACGTGCTGCTGATCGAAAGTATGGTCTTCCGTATATTTTCCTAAGTGATCAACGTCGGCATAATCGAAATTCTCTTTCTCTGCCAATGCGAGGACTTCGTTTCCATCAGCCTTTGTAAGGAATTCTCCTTCGTTATTAAGCAATTTCAATGCATTCCAATGCTTTGGATTATGGCTGGCTGTAATGATGATGCCGCCATCAGCATGACTTATTCGCACTGCAAGTTCTGTAGTCGGCGTTGTGGCCAAACCGAGATCAATC
This sequence comes from Prevotella sp., assembly GCA_050946475.1. Lineage (GTDB taxonomy): Bacteria > Bacteroidota > Bacteroidia > Bacteroidales > Bacteroidaceae > Prevotella. The sequence continues at coordinate 10,623 of JBMNUW010000006.1, read as the reverse complement.
ACGTCAAAGCCCATACCCATAAGAGTACCACAGACAACGCTTCTTACCATCGGACCAGAGATGCGAGCATCACGTCCCACCACAATCTTGTTACTGCCATCAGGCAATTGCCGCCGAATGAAAGAAGCATAGGCAGAAGTGAATTTCACTATGTCCAACGGGTTCAACGTATCTCCCGTCTGACCTCCGATTGTACCCCGGATGCCGGAAATAGATTTGATAAGTGTCATTACACTATTTGATTAAGATTCACAATTATCCAAAGTAAAGATTCTCAACGAAACGGTTATCGCCCACGCTCATAAGTAATGTCGTAGAGATAAGGCGTCACATTATAAATAGCTACCGAATGCCCCATTTCATGAGGAACGATAAGGCGCACCTTGGCTATTTCTCCGTCTTCTGTTGACTGCCGGCCCAATTTAATATAACTGAGTGGAAGGCGCCATCCTTCCGGAACGGCGGTTGATGAAGAAGAGTAAATATCCATCAACGAACTACTACCCGATACAAAATAACCTGTAAAAGTTCCGGAACTATTTGTAACAGACATCTTATCCACCATTCCTGCATAATATGCATTCATATTGGATGCTGTAATAGAGTCAGTCAGCAAATTCCGTTCAACATATCGGCAGAGCACCGTAGCAGTCTCTCCATCTGCAAGCTTCTCGCCCGTACCTTCGCGCACCACCTGCATGTAAACACCAGAAGACTCGAAGAGCACCCACTCGTTACTGCTCAGATCTGTGGTGTAATTGTTAGCAGCAAACTCATCTTCGCTGATAACCGTTACGGCAGAGTCTGCGATGTATTTCTGAATGGCTTTCCGCTCACGCTCCACTTGATCGGCATAAGTCTCCTCGTCACTACATGAAACTATGAAGGCCAAACCTATCATCATGAAGATTAAATATGCTGTTTTTCTCATGTTTATCTAATTTATGATGCAAAAGTACGAAAAAGATTGCAGTCCATAGATATGGAGTTTCTTCTTTTTCAATTTTTTATAACATATTGCCGAATTTCATCAATCGACGACCACATTCTCAAGCATTTGGCTCCTGTGGAAGGAATTGTCTGCCGAAATAAGCTACAGCCTCACGGGCCACCTTCTCTGCCTCTTGGAGAGAACAGTCCAAACGTCCGCCACTGGCATTTAGATGACCACCTCCATTGAAGAAGCGTTTGGCTATGTCCTCCACCGAAAAATTATCCACAGACCGAAGACTGACCCATACACGATTATCAGCCCTGTCATCCTCGCGAAGAGATATGGACATTCTAATGCCCTTGATGCGTAAAGGTTCATTGACAAGGCCCTCTACATCACCGCGAACAAAGTGAAAATTAGACATTTCTTCCCGGCTGATACTATAGAACGTTGCATGTTGTTCTGGGAAAACATTGAGTTTTTGACTCATCAGATAGCCGCGCAACCGTATGGCCCACGAACTAAAATTATTGAACACATTGCGGTAAATCTTGTCTTTATCTATTTTCTTCGTGAGTAGTTGACAGATAATGAAATATATCTCCGGTCGTGTACTGTTGTAAGTGAAGCCACCCGTATCTGTCATCATTCCACAGTAAACGGGCACGGCAAACTTTTTCGTTAAGAGTTCGAACCCTCCCAATTGCCATACCACACGGAAAATCACTTCACTCGTAGAACACAGTTCTGGTTCTGAAATGCTTACTGAACAAGGCAATGTAGGACTCGGATGATGATCTATCATCACAATTGGAGCATCGCACTGCTGAAGAACCGGCGTCATTTCATCCACTCGCTCATACGCATTGAAATCCATGCAGCATACCAGTTGGGCCCTTTTAAACATCTTGACGACTTCATCGGCATGCTTATCATAACGCACTACTCGTTCACTTCCCGGCAACCACTGCAAAAAGTCCGGAAAAGCATTGGGTGCCACAATGGCTGTTTTTTTCTTGCGAACGGTTGTTAGATATTCAGCCCAGCCGAGCGCGGAGCCTAAAGAGTCTCCGTCGGGACGCGCATGGCATACCAACACAATATTTTCCGCTCCGTCTATCAAGCGATTGAGTGCATCTACCTGATCGGACGAAAGGAGATTCAATTCCATATATTATATATGTGTAAAGCTGTTCACCCTCCATATAGAAAGCTATATGGGGCGTATATTTCTAAAATTCCTGTTCCGGTCTTTCAATTTTTATATAAAACCGGAACAGGAGTAAATCTATTTTTATTAGAAAAGCTTAGAAGGATAGATACCCTCATCAACCAATTGCTGTATCTTGGCCACTACTGAGGGACGATCTGCAGCATAAGTCACTCCAAACCACTTACTGGTGGTATCGAGAACTCTAACCGTAGCTGTTCCCTCATTGATGAGCTTATTAACCATGAGCGGAATAAAGAATTCAGCCTTAAGATTCGTCATGTTTTTCTCATCACTGAGGAATTCTTTAAAATAAGCCTCGCTATGTTCAAAATAGTCGGGTGTGAAGCCCCACATGTTCATGCTCACGGGCGTATTGTCGTCTACGGCCACCCATTTACCGGCTTCGTCCTTATAACATACCTTGCCATCCACACGCATAATCTCGGTACGCTCTACTACGGTGGTAAGGTTTTCTTTGTCGTCTTTCGAGCAAATGCCACGAGCTACTGTTCCATTCTCGCTCAATGTGTTGCCAACGCGGAAGCCAACCATGGCATAACGATTCTTGGAACCTTCAGGCAGCTCGCTGAGGAACTTACCGATAACCTTGAAAGCATCACGATTGTAGAAATCGTCACAGTTAATCACGCAGAAAGGCTCATGAATGGCATTCTTTGCCATCATCACGGCATGATTGGTCCCCCAAGGTTTTTGACGTCCTTCCGGAACAGAGAAGCCTTCAGGCAGCGCATCTAGTGACTGAAACACAAGTTCTGCAGGAATGTGTCCTTCATATTTAGAGAGGATTTTCTCACGGAACTGATCTTCAAAATCTTTGCGGATTACAAAAACGATCTTACCAAATCCCGCCTGGATGGCATCGTAGATACTGTAGTCCATGATTGTTTCACCGTTGGGACCCAGCCCGTCAAGCTGTTTCAGTCCACCATAGCGGCTGCCCATTCCGGCAGCAAGGAGCAAAAGTGTTGGTTTCATATTTTCTTTATTAAAAAGTACTTTATGTTAGTGACTGCAAAGATAATAAATTATCAAACTAACAGAAAATTTTTCGCTTCAAAAAACAATCAACATTTCAATTCTTGTCAAAACGATAGCTTCACAGCTTACGTCATGAATTATTCCAATAAAATTTTAAGAAGACATCTCTCTTCCCATACTTACTGAGACAATCCACTTACCGACATAAAACACAAAACCCTTGCAAAAAACTCTACAAGGGTTTGCGGTGCGTACGAGACTCGGACTCGTGACCTCCTGCGTGACAGGCAGGCATTCTAACCAACTGAACTAACGCACCAGTCGGAAAAAGAGAGACAAATTGCGGTGCGTACGAGACTCGGACTCGTGACCTCCTGCGTGACAGGCAGGCATTCTAACCAACTGAACTAACGCACCATGTTGGTCTCTCTAAATTCGCGACTGCAAAGGTACTACATTTTAATTTTACCACCAAACTTTCAGACGACTTTTTTATAAAAAATATTGCATAAGCAATGCATCTTTATAGCTGTCACCGTCGTAGAGCCACTCATGAAGCTTCATGTCACTCTGAAATCCTAAATCTCGAAAGAGACAGAGCGATGTTATATTATCAAGGCTTACGATAGCATAGAGCTGATGCAAATGGAGCACTCTGCGCGAATAATTCACCAAGTCATCCATGGCTGCACGAGCATAGCCTTTACCACGATAGGGCTTTTTGATGACTATACCCACTTCTGCTCGCTGATGCTGAGGGTTGAAGTTTACAAGATCGACCATCCCTACAGTTTCACCACTTTCATTATCAATCATCAGCCGCACTTGTTTGTCTGTATAAATATCGCCTGTGGCTTCAGCCATATAGTTATGGAGAGCATAGCGAGAATAAGGAACATTAGTAGAACCTACACACCAAATTTCCTGGTCGTTCTCTACCTTATAGAGTAAATCTAAATCTTCCGGCTCCATGGCGCGGAGACAAATCTTGGGGGTTCCAGTCGGTTTGTTCATAACGAATCAATAATTAAAACAATTCAATAATAACTTTTTTCGAACTGAATGTTTTACTCTTACCTGACTATTTCACGAGAAGTTACCACCATCTTCTCATTTGGCCAATAAAAGGCCATCTCTCGGTTGGATCGTGGTTGAATGGAAAAGACATCGAACACTTCATGGCACTGCCATAAACGCATATCGAAGACTTCATAAATCTTTCTGTCAAAGGTAGTCTCAGAACTGTCTTCAGAAAACTTTACTTTAGAAGAAAGAGCTCCGGTCTTCTGCAACTGCACTTCCCCCGGCGACACACTCTGCTCTAAATGCAACCCTTTTCGTTCCATAAGTTGTCTACACGAAATAAAGCCCTCGTTATCTCCATGATAAATAAAGAGTGGATCGTCTGAGACTGTTCTCTTCACAAAACCCATCATCTTGACCATCTTGCTCCATTGCATGCCACAAAGCGCCAAAAATGCTTTCAAATAAATGGCCAACTGCACTGGCAGGAAAAATAAAAGGCTCAAGTGTCTATAATGCTTGCGAAAATAAATCAGCATGGCCTCGTAAAATACATGGACATATCGAAAGCTTGACTTTTCGGTGCTCTCTCCCTTATAATGGAGTATCTTCAACGGTAAATACCAGTTGTTCCAGCCTCCTTGTTTCAACCTGTAACTTAGATCAATGTCCTCTCCATACATAAAGAAGGCTTCATCAAGCAATCCCACCTCATCAAGCGCTCTGCGTCGTAGTAGACAAAAAGCCCCGCTGATGACATCTATCTGTGATGGCTTGTCCCAAGGCAACCATCCCATATAATAATGTCCGAATCTGCGATTTCTTGGATAGCGTTCACAGAGCCCTATCATTTTATAGAAAGCCGACATCGGTGTAGGTCTGCCACGCCGCGATTCCCTGGCATCGCTGCCGTCAGAGCGAAGCATGCGCAAGCCTGCACCTCCTGCATCAGGATGATTATCCATGAAGTTTAATGCTTTTGTCAGCACCTCTTCACCCACCACCGTATCAGGGTTGAGCAATAACACATACTCTCCTTGAGAGAGGCGGATAGCTTTGTTATTGGCTCGGGCAAAGCCAAGATTGACATTGCTGTCAATAAAGTGTACTTCAGGAAAAGAATGCGCCACTGCCTCTGCACTATCATCCTGCGAGTGATTGTCTACCACGATTACCTCGGCATCAACAGACGCTATCGCTCTTTCCAATGACGAAAGGCACTGAAGAAGATAGTCTCGCACCTTATAACTTACTATAATGACGGACAGTTTCAAGAATCTTCAGTCGTTGTCGTTGTAAATGTATCCTGTCTGCAACGCTCCTTCGAAGGATAGATAAAGATGATGCATAAGAAAAGAATGATGGCCATATAGCCAAATGCTACCGACATGAAAAGATAATAAAGAAGTGTGTTTATCAACAGGGGCAACCCTATCAGCAACACGCGCAACGAGCCCCATGAGTTTAGGGCACGAGCTCCTCGCTGACGAAGATCTCTTTCCACTTTTTTCATCTTAAACAAATAGAGAGCCAGTGGAATAACAACCACACTGACTACCTCCATCACTGACTGGAAAACAAACTGTCGAGAAGCCTCATCAGCCCAACCACCGGGCAACAGTAGCTCGTTTTCGAAAAGAATCACGAATAAAACCGATAATAGTAGCAGAACATAAAGTTCGATGCACAGTCGAATACGGACTTCGTGTAAAGAATTTATTGCCATAAGAAATTGCCATTTTCCCTTGCCTCATTGGGTAAAGGGTATGCGATTGAGAATAGATCGTCCCAATGTCACTTCGTCGGTATATTCCAGTTCGTTACCTACGGAAATACCACGAGCTATAACACTTATTTTTACAGGATAATTCTTTAGCTGCCGTGAGATGTAGAAGTTGGTAGTATCACCCTCCATCGTAGAACTGAGAGCCAAGATGACCTCCTTCACGCCTCCAGCTGCTACACGTTTTACCAGTGAATCTATCTCCAAGTCACTCGGAGCAATGCCGTCCATAGGAGAAATAATGCCGCCCAGCACATGATAGAGACCATGATACTGCTGGGTGTTCTCCACAGCCATGACGTCCTGAACATTCTCCACCACGCAGACAGTCGAACTATCACGCGATGGATCAGAGCAGATAGGGCACACTTCGGTATCGCTGATGTTGTGGCACACGCGACAGTATTTCACTTCTTTCTTCAGCCGCGAAAGGGCTGTGACGAAAGAATCTACTGTCTCAGCAGGTTGTCTGAGCATAAAAAGCACCAGTCGTAGTGCCGACTTTCTGCCAATGCCAGGCAACCTGCTGAATTCGCCGACTGCTTTCTCTAAAAGGGCCGATGGATATTGTTCCATGAACTGAAGTCCTCCCTTTTAGAGATAGATTCCAACACCTAGTTTCAGACCTATTGTAGAATAGTCGGAATGATTTTTAAAACTCTGCTGATAATAAATGGAAGGCTCAATGGTCACCGTACGGCTCACAAAGAAAGCATAGCCCACTTCCACACCTGGCATCACATCATTGTAATTATGTGAAGCATGAATGAGCTTGGCGTTGGCACCGAGGAAAAGACCGTTCTGTATAATATAGTAACGGCCACCTACTCCAGCAAAAACCTCGTCGGCCACATCGTCATCGCCGGAATGCTGATAACCAGCATCTGCAAATAACATCCAATTGTCTTCTATCATGTATCCTACCTTGGCACTTACTCCGAGGTGAAGATCCTGACTGCCATTATAGCTCAAGTCCAGGCCGGACAACGAAGCTCCGACATATACTTTGTCTTTCTCAAACTGTGCGCTAGCTGTCAGAGTGAGCAGCAGCGCAGCAAACAACATGATAATTTTCTTCATAGCTGATATTAGGATTAATGTATTCTTATTGGGCTATTTATTCTCTAATTTTCTTCTTCTCACGAGCAAACCACAGCGTAAACCAAATACCTGAGATAAGGAATACTACTACGGTGCCGATATACGACACAGTGGTACTCAGACCAAGAGCCATAGGAGAAACGAGAAGGAATGTGGCACATACCATCGTCATAAACAATGCAGGAATGAGGGTCACGATATACGCTTTATGACTACGAACCAGATAGACTGTGATAGTCCACAAAGTGAATACGGCCAGGGTCTGATTAGACCAGCCGAACCACTGCCATATTTTGTTGAAGCCATCAGGACTCTCCATCTGCCAAGCCAACAGACCAATAGCAAGAAGGAACATTGGTACTGCGATATAGAGACGCTTTACAATACTCTTCTGCTCGAGATGAATGGCCTCGGCAATAATCAGACGAGCACTGCGAAAGGCGGTGTCGCCACTAGTGATGGGGGCTGCAACCACACCAAACACAGCAAGGATGCCGCCAAAGAGTCCCAGCCAGCCGGTACATACCTTTTCTACAACGGTAGGAGCTGTGAAGAACTGAATAAGGGTTTTGCCACCATCGCTCTGAGCCAGGAAATTACTCAGAGTCTCGGCATCAACGCACTCTTTCCAACCCCCGTAATAGAAGAAGTAGATGGAAACGGCTGCCCAGATAAGAGCCACAACGCCCTCACTAATCATTGCACCGTAGAAGATAGGGCGTCCCATCTTCTCACTGCCGATGCAGCGAGCCATAAGAGGACTCTGCGTACCGTGGAAACCGCTGATAGCCCCACAGGCTATCGTTAGGAACAGGCAGGGGAAGAGTGGATTCTTACTAATATAATTGGTTGTGCCTAACAAATTTGCAGGTACGTTATGGTTGAGATCTTCCGTCTTGGTCCAAAGTTCAGGCAGGTCAGGCATATCAACAAAGAGATACACGAGCAGTGCCAAGGCCATGAAAAGCAGGGCAAAAGCGAAAATAGGATAGAACTTACCAATAATCTTATCGATAGGAAGCATCGTTGCAAGTACGTAATAGAGCATGATAACAATTACCCAGCCCATTGTGGTCCACCCGAAATCCTTGAGCAACAGAGCAGGACTGTAGACAAATACCACACCAACCATCAACAAGAGAAATACAGAGAACACCAGCATCACCGCGCGGGCGTTCTTGCCAAGATAGATTCCTACCAGCGTGGGCAGATTGGCACCACCATGACGCACACTCAACATTCCTGAGAAATAATCATGTACGGCTCCTGCAAAGATACATCCGAAGACAATCCAAAGATAAGCTACCGGTCCATACCATGCACCCATGATGGCTCCGAAAATGGGACCCGTTCCCGCTATGTTGAGAAACTGGATCATAAAAACCTTCCAGTTGGGCAACTTGATATAGTCCACGCCGTCGGCCATGGCCACGGCAGGGGTCGGCCGGTCGTCGGGACAGAAGATGCGCTCAACGACTTTACTGTAAAGAAGATAGCCGGCAATCAGGGCCAGCAAAGCTAACGTTAATGAAATCATTTCTGTCCTTAGTTAAAAACTTGTTGCAAATTTACGATTTTAATTTGAGAAACAAAAGAAACTAAGTACCTTTGTGCCCAAATTGATTGAATTATGCGAAAATACATATTTATCCTTACTCTATGTCTGCTCTGCCAGATAGCTTCCGAGGCTCAACAGCCTTTCCTTTCTGTTACCGACAAGCCTTACGGTTCATCACCTAAACGGGAGGTACGCGCAGTATGGCTTACCACTATCGGCGGCCTTGACTGGCCGCACTCCTACTCGCAGAGTACTCGCAGTGCAGAAAAACAACAAGAAGAACTGAGACTCACACTGGACCAATATCGCCGTGCTGGAATCAATACTATTTTACTGCAGACACGCATCCGCGCCACTACGCTGTATCCCTCCGTCTACGAGCCCTGGGACGGCTGCCTCAGTGGCTTTCCAGGGAAGTCGCCGGGCTACGACGCTCTGAAGTTCGCCATTGATGAATGTCATAAGCGGGGAATGGAAATCCAGGCCTGGGTGGTAACACTACCAGTGGGAAAATGGAACGCCTTAGGGTGCAAACGCCTCAGAAAAAAGTTTCCGGGACTGATAAGACGCATTGGTTCAGACGGATACATGAATCCCGAAGATCCAAGAACAGCCCGCTACTTAGCTGACTTTTGTGAGGAAATTACTCGTACCTACGATATCGATGGCATTCACCTCGATTACATCCGTTATCCGGAAAAGTGGCCGCTCAAAGTGAGCCGTGAGGAAGGACGTCGCAACATCACAGCCATTGTACGTGCCATTCACGACCGGGTGAAAGCCATTAAGCCATGGGTGAAAATGAGCTGTTCACCAGTAGGCAAGTTTGATGACCTTTCTCGTTACTGGTCGCACGGATGGAATGCCTACACTAAGGTTTGTCAGGACGCACAGGGATGGCTCCGCGACGGACTGATGGACCAGCTCTATCCTATGATGTACTTCCGAGGTGACCAGTTCTTCCCCTTTGCCATCGACTGGCAGGAACAAAGCCATGGACGCACCGTGGTACCCGGACTGGGCATCTATTTCCTCTCACCAAAGGAGGGCAATTGGCAATTAGACGATGTAACGCGCGAAATGCAGGTACTGCGCGAGTATGGTATGGGCCATGCCTACTTTCGTGGCCAGTTTTTGACGGACAATACACAAGGAATCTTAGATTTCGTTTCTCAATTTGACCGTCAGCCGGCACTTGTTCCTGCCATGACGTGGGAAAACAGCTTCGTGCCTGATGCTCCCGAAAACATCAAGGTTTCAGCTCAAAGTCTGAAATGGTCGGGTTCTACACCATATTATAATGTATATGCCAGTCGCACATATCCCGTAGATATCAACAATGGCGCCAACCTCATTGCTGCCCGTATACCCACCACTATGTTGCAAGTGCCCACTGTAGGTCGTTTCTTCGCTGTGACAGGCATGGACCACTATGGCAACGAGAGTCAGCCACTACAAAGCCATTCCGCTCCGGATACCATCATCACTAAAGGACCCGGCCTGCTGCCATGCGACGGAAAACAAATGATACTGCCGCCAAAACCAGCCGGCCTTGATGCAGAACTTGTCACCGTAGAAACTCTGCAGGGTGCTATTGTCGCTACTCTCCCCTACCGCTCCGACCGTATTTATGTTGCAGCAATCCCTGATGGCTTTTATATGGTGCGGAGCCTCAACAGGAAAGGAGTGAGCCACCGAATAGGCTACCTGAAGAAATCCACACAGGTTCAATGATGACGAATTTTCTTCCGCACGAATCAAGACAACGCTTTGCAGGGTGCCAGCCCCCAACCCGGACGGCATCTGCCGCATTCAAAATTGACTGACACGAAAAAGGCCCGGTTTCGGGCCTTTTTCATTTTTCATTATTCATATCCTCTTTTCGTATTTCATTTTACTTCTTCCAGCACCACTGGCTCTGAAGCATATTTGCGGTCTATCAGTAGAATTCGGCAGGGCTGGATAGAAAAAGAACGTTCCTCACCAACGCGCAGTTTGTAGCGTACCACCAC